>JBMFTE010000019.1:0-16519 GCA_049967195.1 Nitrososphaeria archaeon | reverse complement strand
AAGAAGAAGGGGTCAAAGAACAGGAAGAAGGCAAAGCTCCTGCCTGCCAGAAGATTACAGTGACAAAGGCACTAGTGGGTGGCATGATTGCATATGATAACCTTCCCCTGAACATAATGGCGAGGAACCTCGCAAAGGCAATTCAGTTATGATGCTTGGGGTTTACTGGAAGGCAAAGCAGAATGGCACTGTTGACTCAATATTCAACACAGGAGTCTCGTTTGCCATGCAGAGATTGCTCTTAAAGAGGGATATCTTACCTTCATGTGGCTGTACTGCAGAGGGACATCAAGGCGGCATAGCGCGCACCGGTGGCATGCCCGAGTTTAAGTCAAGTCTGTGGATACTTCGGCGGGGTACTAAATGGGTGCTAGCCGTATGTCAATGGAATAGGAAACAAGTTGCCGACTATAAACTGAGGGACAGAGAAGATTCATACACTTTAGTGTGAAAGGATGTAACTCAAGTAGGTCCATAAAGGGGAAACTGTTTTATGTAGCTCTTAAGACATTGTTCTATATTATGGAAATACAGGCTAGGATCAATGGCAAAATAATGAAAGGGGAAGTTATCGATATATCATCGGAAGAGCTTTTGGGGAAGGGATACGGGGAAAAGCTTGGAAAGAAGATCGTTCTTGAGCCATATGAAATGCTGTACCTGCTAGAAAAGAAAACAATAGCGGTTAAAAATACAAATTCTCAGGTAAATCCTGCAGAATTTTTAAAACAGATAAGTTTTCAGCGTCAGGGGTTTTCCAAGTACTTGGTTTATAAAGATTTAAGGGATAGAGGTTATGTTGTAAAGGAAGGAATTGAACCATTTTACAGCTTCAGGCTGTTTGAAAAGGGAACTTTCAGCACTTCGCCAGCAAAGTACCGCATTTTAATTATAAATGAAGGAGACGACATAAGGGTCGATAAGCTGAAAAACTATATAATTTCATCCGTGACGCAGGAAAGGGGCTCAATGGTGGCTGTTGTTGATAGGCGGGGAGAAATAATTTATTATAAGAGCTTCCTAATTACCTCTGGTAGTAAAATTGAATGATTGGATAAAGATCCTCAGGCCGTATAACTCATTTATGAGTGGCATAGGAGTAATCATTGGAGCGGTGCTAGTCAAATACTTTCTGTTATACGGCCTGCTCCTTGGTTTTGCAACTGGATTTTTAATAACGGGCTTTGCCATGATTATCAACGACATTTTAGATGTAAATATCGATCGGATAAATAGGCCAGAAAGGCCATTATCTTCAGGAAGGCTGAAGCTTGGGTCCGCAAAGTATGCCGCGTTGATAATGCTAGCTCTTGGGATATTAGCATCTGCAGCACTTGGAGCTGTAGAACTTTCTATAGCAGTACTTTTTGCGCTATTGTCATTTTTTTATAACTGGAGGCTGAAGCGCCTTGGCCTGCCTGGGAACGCAAGTGTGGCAGCTTCAATGAGTATCCCCTTCGTATTTGGTTCCCTAATAAAGCCAGAACTCAATTCTTTAATAATTAGCTTGGCGTTGACAGCTTTTTTCGCTGGAGTTGGCAGGGAAGTGATAAAGGGCATATCTGACATAGAAGGCGATGCAAAAATGGGAGTAAAAACGGTTGCTGTGACTAGAGGTAGCCGTCAAGCTGCGATTATATCCACAGGTTTTATAATTGCAGCCATAACTGCTTCATATATTCCGGTGCTGCTTGACGTAAATTGGTGGTTTCCCTATGGAGCAGGAATAACCGTTGTTGACCTTCTTTTTTTGGTCGAAATTGGCAGCATATTAAGGGACAACAGCGGTGCTAATGCTTATAAAGTCAAGAGCCGCATTTTATTTCTTATGTTAGCTGCACTGGTTGTGTACATCGTTCAGGGGGTGATATAAAGTGTGGACGGAAAAGTACAGGCCGCATTCATTGTACGATATGATTGGCAATGAATATGCTAGAAAGTATATCGCTTCCTGGATAAGGGGGTGGAAAAGGGGTAATAAACCTCTGCTAATTATAGGACCACCAGGCACCGGTAAAACGACACTTGTCAGAGCAATGTCAAATGACTTTGGGTATTATGTATTTGAGCTAAATGCAAGCGATTTAAGAACAAGGGAAAAACTAGAGTCCATGCTTTCAAATATAAGTAGCGTCAACCTTTACGGCCAACCAGTGCTCGTGTTTCTCGATGAGATAGATGGAATTTTTTCAAGAGGGGACCAGGGGGGGATGGATTACATAAGTAAGTACATCGAGGATTCCGTGGTTCCTGTTGTGATGGCTGCAAATAATAAAAAGGATTCAATGAAAGAAGTTTTCAAAAAAAGCACAGTTATTGAATTTAAAAGAATACCTAACAGAGAAATAGAACTAATGCTGAGCTACATAGCGGGCAAGGAACATATCCACCTAAGTTATGACAAGATACAGACAATTGTGAGGGAGAGCAACGGCGATATGAGATACGCGATAAATCAGATACAGGTCGTGGGTTCCGAGCCCGCATTCAAGGACAGAAAATTTTCAAGTGAGGAAGCTGTTAGCGGTGCAATTTACTCCAAAACTTTAGCCGAATCGTCTAGCTTTATAAGCAAATGGGATGCAGACCCAGAATTAAAAATAATGATCACCGCAGCTACGCTTTTCAACTCAGGGGCTAAAGATATGGCGGAGAGGGCTAAACGACTTTCAGACGCAGATATACTAATGAATAGAATAAGGAGGCATCAGGAATGGAGAATGCTAAGATACTTGAACCCCCTAATTGCTTCAGTTCTTAATGGTATTTCCGGTAGTTATAACGAATATCTTATACCATTTACGGTGATAAATCAGAGATGGAAGCGGCCTATATATGAATCAATAACCGAAAAAATGATGCATGAACTGCATTTGGGAAAGGCTGAGGCAGCTTCGCTCATGGTTCCAATGTATGAATTTTTAATTAAAAGCGGAATTGTAGTTAACGATGATTTTAAAAAGGCCATGGTGTGAAACCATATACTAAATTGAGCAACCACATAAATTATACGAGCCTCATAAGGGAAATAGTAAGTAAAAGGGCCAGTGCAGTTTTTTTAAATGAGGGGGGTAGGTTGGGGGTTAAGTCAGATAAGGAAATTGATCATCCATATGCAAATGGAAACCCGTCGCTTGGGAATTTTGATATTTATACTGTGGATTTGGATGATACATTGTTTTATAACGAATATGCAATGGAGGTCTTCCCAGATTACATAATTGATATATGCAATTTTACCGGCTTGCATCCAGCGCAGGTAAAGAACTTAATTTATTCGGAGCATTATAGGAGGCTCTCTCTGGGAATATATACTGCCTTTGATTGGGAGGATATAATTTACAGCGTGGCCAAAAGGCTCAATGTAGAGAAAAGTTGGAATTTAGAAGAGCTGCAAGAAAAGTACTATACTCCAGGGAATATATTTTTGTTGAATGGTGCAATTGAGTTCCTGAAAGCCATAGATGGAAAAGCGATTGCTGCAACCAACGGCTTCAGCAAATATCAGCTCAAAATTTTGACAAAGTTAAATGTAAAGCAGTACTTTAAGCGAGTTCTGAGTCCAGATATAACACATTATACAAAGGGGAATATAAAATTCTACTCCGATTATGCTGACCTCAACAGGATTCATGTAGGCGACGATTATTTTTTTGATGTGGAGATACCTTTGCAGTCAGGCTCAAGTACATTATGGGTGTATGGCAGTGGCAAATTTCCTCTGGGTGGATTTGAGATCTTGCCAAGCGCAATGGCCCCTGATATCAACTCAGCAATCAGATTGCTCGGCAACCACTGAAAGCTTGCGGTCAATTATAAAGGTGGTGTCACGTCGGAAACAATCAATAAATTTATAAAAATAAGCTTTAAAATACACAATGGGCTTAAATTGTTAAAAGTTTATGGCAAAGTGGAAGACGGAACAAAGGCAGAAATTATGGGCTGGGTGCTCAGCATAAGAGAGCAGAAGACGCTGGCGTTCGTAATTATAGTCGACAACAGGAAACAGGTCCAGCTTGTTGTCAACGATACTAAGCTGCTGAACCGAATCAGGCAGAACGTTGTGATAAGCGCGTCCGGAACAATAAAAAAAACTGAAAAGGCACCTGGCGGTTTTGAAATCCACGTAAATGAGATAAAGGTAATCTCAAAGATAAAAAAGGAACCTCCATTCAATATAATGACAAAGGAATCTCCATCAATAGACATTCGCTTGGATAATAGGGCGCTTGACCTTAGGAGGCCCTATAACCTAGACCTGTTCAGTATAAGGGCAGCACTAATGAGGTCAATCAGGGAATATCTTTATTCTAGAGGGTTTCTTGAAGTAAACACGCCAAAGATAATAGCATCGGCCTCTGAAGGGGGGGCTGCGCTATTCCCGCTGATGTATTATGATAAGCAGGCCTTCCTAGCCCAGAGCCCGCAGCTTTATAAGGAGGAATTGACAATGCCATTTGAAAAGGTGTTCGAAATAGGGCCAATCTTCAGAGCAGAACCTTCCAGAACGCTAAAGCATCTTAGCGAATCCATAAGCCTTGATGTAGAGGCCGCTTTTTTTACAAATGACGACTTAATGAACCTGATCGAGGGACTTGTTAGGAACACGTTATCTGATATTTGGAAGTCTTCCCCAGACCTATTGATGAGGATAAAAGCGCCTAAACTTGATCTTCCTGAACGTTTTAGCAGATTTACCTATAGCGAAATTATTGACTGGTTGGGCAAAAATGGCAGGAAAATTAACTTTGGTGATGACCTGGGGCAGAAGGAGCTTGAATTGTTTGGTAGCCATGTAAACGATTTTTATTTTATAACCGAGTGGCCAATAAAGCTTAAACCGTTTTACATACAACCAAAAAACGATCAGGTCACTCTCTCATTTGACCTTATGTATCGTGAGCTTGAGCTAAGCAGTGGCGGTGAAAGGGTGCATGACCCTTCCTTGCTGAGAAAAAATCTAAAAGCGGCAGGGCTTCCAGTTAAAAGTTTCAGGTATCATTTAATTCCCTATTACTATGGTATGCCACCTCACGGTGGGTTCGGCATGGGAGTCGAAAGGTTCTTGATGACAATCACAGGCGCTGACAATATAAGGGAAGTGTCACTTTACCCCCGAGATGTAAGGAGGCTTTCTCCATGAAATTTAGCATACAGCGCCTTTCTAAGTTGGCTTTGATAAAAATAAATAGTGAAGAAAAAAAAGAGATAGAAAAAAGAATAGCAGCCCTCAGGGCACTGCTGAAAGACCTTGAGGGCATCGAACTTCCAGAAGAGGCGATAGTCCTGGTACCAGAAGGAATTCATGAGAGAGATGACATACCAGAACAGTTTGATTCAGAGGCAATTTTAAATGGTTTTAACAGCGTAAAAGATAGATATATAAAGGCGCCAAGGACTCTATGAACTTTAATGGACATGACGTTACAGACATTCTAGATATGGTAAGACGCGGGTCCGTAGATATAATTGATGTAAATGAATGGTTTTACAGAAAGAGCATTGAATTAAATGATAAAATAAATGCATATATTACGCTTATAGAACCTGCTGGCCCAAGCCTAAATGGCAAGCTGGGCGGTTTGGCCATCGCAATCAAGGATAACATATCCACAATGGGCATAAGGACAACCTGCGCATCAAAAATGCTTGAATCATACATTCCAGCATATGATGCTACAGTTATAAGAAAACTAAAGCAGAATGGTGCCAAAATACTTGGCAAATCCAATATGGACGAGTTTGCCATGGGTTCATCTGGTGAAAACAGCGCTTTTGGCCCAACCAGAAATCCCAGAAACACAGAATATGTAACTGGGGGTTCCAGCAGCGGTAGCGCTGCGGCTGTTGCCGCTGATATGGCTCCAGCCGCACTGGGGACGGACACGGGGGGTTCGGTCAGGGCTCCCGCTAGTTTTACGGGAACCGTTGGGTTTAAGCCAACTTATGGCGCAATAAGCCGATATGGCCTAATCGCATATGCAAACAGCCTTGAGGGTGTGGGGTTGCTTACAAAGAGTGTGAGGGACGCCGAACTGATATTTAAACTAATTGTAGGTAAGGACCAGCTGGATTCTACTTCGCTTGATATCAAATTTAATAATGTAAAGCCAAGGGGGAAAATATCCCTTGCTGTTGTAAAAAGTCTCTTCAGCGGCGTCGCCAGCGAAGTGAACCAGTCATTTGAATCCAGCATCTCAAAACTTGAACAGAACAATTTTATAATAAATGAAGTTAAAAACATAGAAGGCATAAAACAGGCATTAAATGCATATTACGTAATTGCATGTGCTGAAGCAAGCACAAACCTTTCAAGATATGATGGTATAAGATATGGTCCAAAGGGTGATATTTCAACTGACTGGAAGACATATATCGCGAATGCACGTTCGCAGTTTGGAAAGGAGGTAAAGGCAAGGATAATAATGGGTACTTACCTGCTTTCCAAGGGATATTACGAAACTTACTATTTGCGGGCACTTCAGGTAAGGAAAAAATTAGCTCTTGCCTTTGAATCAATACTAAAGAACAACGATGCGATATATCTGCCAACTATGCCAGTGCTACCATGGAAGATTGGCGATAAACTTGACGACCCAATCTCAATTTACCTTTCGGATGCATTAACCGTAACTCCAAATCTTGCTGGGTTACCTGCAATATCCATACCAATAGGTGAAAAACACGGATTACCAGTAGGCGGCCAGCTAATCGGCAAATATGAAAATGATAGTGAATTACTAACAATAGCTCTACGCGCTGAAAGTGCAATGGGGGTTAAAGAAAAAAATGGGTGATATAATGATTGGGCTGGAAGTACATGTCCAGCTTGTAAATCTCCGCACCAAACTGTTTTGCTCATGTCCATCTGATTATAGAGGCAAGCCCCCAAACACTAACATATGCCCCATATGCACTGGCATGCCTGGCACCCTGCCATCTTTAAATAGAAGGGCGGTGGAGGAAGCATTAAAAATAGCCATATCGCTTGGTGCAACCCCATACGAAAAGTCCTACTTTTTCAGAAAGTCCTATTTTTATCCAGACCTTCCTAAAAATTTTCAAATAACGCAATATGATAAAGCTGGGGGTTATCCAATAGCTCACGATGGATTGCTTGAGCTGAGTAATGGTAAGAAAGTCAGAATAGAGAGGATACATATGGAGGAGGACCCAGGCAGAATTTTCTACGAAGGGGGAAGGTCTGGGGCCAGGTATGCGCTGGTAGATTATAATAGGTCGGGTATAGCTTTGGTGGAAATCGTCAGTGCACCGGATATGGCTTCAGCTGATGAGGCAAGGGAATTTCTTGAAAAATTAATTCAGATGTTAAATGATCTTGGCATGATAGTACAAGACTTCGAAGGATCAATAAGGTGCGATGTAAATGTTTCTTATGGTGGTGGGGAGAGGGTAGAAGTAAAGAACGTAAGTGGTTCATCTCAGGTAGAAAAGGTTGTGCTTTTTGAAGTCTTAAGGCAGAGGACGCTTTATGAAAGAGGAGCTAAAGTTGAACGTGAAACCAGAGCATGGGATGAAAGGAGAAGAATAACTATTTCATCCAGATCAAAGGAAGTTGAAGCAGAATATCGCTATATGCCCGAACCAGACCTTCCAGCGCTTTCTTTGGACAAATCCTATATCGAGTTAATCAGGGAAAGAATGGGTGGCACCTATGATGAAAGAGTCAACGAATTGACAGTTTCTGGTATAAATCCTGAAATAGCAAAAAGGTTGGCTAGAGATGCCGCACTTTACTCCATATATAGGAAGGCCAGTTCTAACGAGAAATTAAAGGTCAGGCTGGCAAGTTTACTTGTAAATGAAGTAGCATATGTTATAAAGAACACTGGTTTAAAGGAATTCCCAAAGGATATTGAAGGGCTCTTAGAAATAGCTGGGAAATATGATTCAATAAGTGACCATCGCCATGTTGTTGAACTGGTTAAACTGTGGCTGTCAGGAGGCCATGTTGAGGTTGATGAGGGAAAAAGCAAAATCGACATCGAAAGTGTTGTCAAAGGCGTAATAGAAGAGAACTGGAACAAATTACAGGGATTAGACGATAAACGTAAAATGGAGTTATTAATGGGGCAGCTGGTTAAAAAATATGGCAGCACCAACAAGAAACAGTTTGCAGCTGCCTTGTTGAAGGAGCTAAAACTGAGATAAAATGAACCCATGCTCCTTATCAAACGGTGCAATGTTAATTATCTGTAAAATCCTGAACCCAGCATCTTTCAATTTGTTTGCTTCTGCATCTATTATTTCCGGCACGCTTATTATTGGATCAATACTTCTTGCCTTGACAACAAGTACAAGAAAGCCACCTCTTTTCAGGTAAGTTTTGGCGTTGTCTATAGTTATGTATGTGGCATCAGGCTGTGCTATATCTGAATAAAGTACATCAACTGCCGTGAAAACCACATTATAGTTTTGCGGGTAACGGGCATCAGACAGTATAGGTATTATATTATTCCTATATTTAACAACCCTTTCAACAAATTCCCTAGCAACCCTAGCACTTACTTCAACGCCAAACACGACGCCGTTTTCCACGATATCAGATACGTGACTTGCGGTTGTGCCAGTTGATGTTCCAAGGTAAAGCACGTAGCTTCCTTTCTTTATCGGGACGTGGTTTAAACCCTTATTTATTGCAGCGGAAAGCTTACTCCGGTATGGATCCCAAAGTCTGTATTCAACCCCTTTTTCTCTAACAGTTCTTTCACCATAATAGGTTCTGCCAGGCGTCAGGTTCTTAGTCCCGAGGTGCTTCTTTCCTTCAAACTGGATCCAGAATATGTTATCGAACCCTGTTTCTTCTACTCTTGTCAAATCGTCTGTTTCCCTTCCTCATGTTATTGTGTTGATGATACACATTCTCCGGCCTCTTAACTTCTTTTTCTTCGCTAAATCTCTTTTTAATTTCCTCAATTCTTTTATTTAGATCCTCTGTCAGGGAGCTTTCTTTTCTACCACTGTAGAAGTCTATTCTGGCTGCTATTGCCATTTTTGTGGCCAGAGCTCTTGCTATTTTGCCCCTTAGCCTCTTTGGGGCATCATGAAGAAGTTTATGCTGGAATATCAAACCGTGTTTTGGTGGTCTACCGTGGGTTTTTAGTGCCCTAAAAAGAGCCTTTTCTGCCCCTAAAATCTGAACCGTGCTGGCCGGCATCTTAGCTAGCCTCTCCAAGCTGCCTGCCCTTGCCAGTAGCCTTGCGCCTATGGTTTCCCCGGCAATTGCTGTAAGATTGGGGGCTATTTCATTCATTACATCTTCAAGCATCTTGGAAAGACTTTCCCGGTATTTGTAAGTTTTGGCCGTTATTTCAGCCAATTGCATTACCATTTCAGTAGTTCGTACGTCAAATTCTGCCCCCTTTGAACTATTGGAGGCTTTTAAGATTATTTCGGTTCTGTTTTGTGGTAAGTTCAATTCCCCGAGTTGGTCTTTATTAATGCGGTTCCTGTTGGGAAACTTTACTACAAAATTTACAAATGTTGCAGGGTCAACAAGTATGCCAGAAAGCTCTGGGAAGTGAAGCCCATACCATTCCCTGAGCCTCATATAAAACAGGTTAAACGTTTTATCGAGTTCATCTACAGCTTGAATTATTTGTATAGCATGCAGGTCCAAACGCGAAGACTGTTCCCTGAGCTTTTTTGTGGATATATAAATGGAATAATTCCGTATGGAATTTATAACATCCTGAGGATTGCTTGCAAGCCCGGCAGAAATCATAAGGCTGAGCTTTTTGCTTTCAAAATCGTCCTTATATGTCGGGTCCAAAACAGCATCGCTGACTATGCTTGATACTACTTTATGTAGCTCTTGATATGGGTTTATTAACTGCGCTTTACTGTCAACCACAAATTTTAACAAGTCCTTTAATTCATCTAATTCATTTCCATTTAATAGCATTTCATAGCTTTTTGGAGGGTCATCAGAATACTTTGCGGATTTTATCGCTACTTTATTCTCATCAAGCAATGCTATACCCGCTTCTGTTACAAAAAGTATAAGTTTCAATACTTGCACTAACTTGATATTGTGTATATATAAGAATTTTCCAAGGCAACAGTATAAATTACCAAAACACAGATACATTATGAAAACTCTATGTAGCTTTCAATACGCAATAAAAAGGAATATATTTAGCTAAAAACAACATCTATTTATGTCATCAAACGAAAAAATTTATGGTTTGCTCAAGGCTTTGGCCAATCAAAATAGATTAAAAATTATTAAGGTATTAATGACTTCCCAGCAACCGCTTCATATAGAAGGGCTTTCAAGAATTCTTGATAAGGATTATTCTGCGGTGTACAGGGATGTGGAAGCGCTTGAAAAAGCCGGTATCGTGGGTATTTATATCGTAGGCAGGTCCCGCGTACCCTATATAAGGAAAAAGGACGAATTAAACAAGTTGTTTGATTTAATTAACACATTATTATGATAAAAAACGAAAAATAAAGATATTAATAAAATATATCTTTATATAATATTATTAATAACAGAATGGCGATATGAGAAAGTCACAGTACTACACAATGCTGGCCATGTTTGCGGCAGCTTCGGGAGCCATTGCGGAGATGCACCTTTCATTTCCATTTCCATTACTTCCATTTTTGGAATTTGACCTTGCAGAAATTCCAGATGCTTTAGCATTTATGATTCTTGGTCCAAAAGGGGGGTTGATATCTGCCGGGGTTCACTGTTTGATCCTTTACATTCTAGGGTCATTTACAATTTTTTCTCCTCTCATGAAGCTCTTTGCTGAACTCAGCATGTTTGCTGGCCTTTATGTGGGATTTAAAGTGGGTAATAAAAGCAGGTTCAAGAAGGGCATTATGGCTGGGCTTGGTTCCATTTTTAGAGTAATAATAATGCTGTTTGTTACATTGGCGCTGTACTATGTTGTGATGCCATCCATTTATCTTCCTACTGCAAAGCTCGCTATGTCAATACTTGGAATAAACTTGACTAGCCAGTTTGAAATTGCCATGTTACTTGCAGGCCTGACAAGCATTTTCAATTTGCTGGCAGGGCTAATTACAATAGTGGTTTCTTTTGCAATAGTAAAAAGCATCTTGAGGATATTTCCACAGCTAATTCCCAGCGTTTATTAATTCTTTATTATTAAATATTTTTTCGCCATTTTGCGTGTTATGCCTTCAGGCACAATATTTTCGTCTTTATTTGCAGTATAGAGTTTAATTATGGGCGAATCAACCTTATCGCTGTATGAATATAAAATTGAAGCAGCGAGATTAGCCCTTTCTATATTTCCGTCAAGCACACCTGTTGGGCCGTTAAAATTATCAGGAATAAGTAGGAAAAACATTCTATAATACGATAATAGCTGGTTTTCTTTTTCATTCCTCCCAATGACGAGTTTAGTATCGTTTGATAACCTAAAATGCCTACCAACCTTTAGCAGGCTTATATCATTAGTAAGATAACTCTGTTTATACTTAAATAAATCTTTTAGTTTGTACGCAAACCTCTGGTCAGTTAGTAAGCATCCTCCAGCAGAATTTGGCCAATTCTTTAATCCGAGCTTTCTAGCCAATTCAGTTTGCTTTTTTCTACTACGACCCTTTATATCTAGCATTTTATTTCTATCCACCAAGCCCTTTTGTTCAGGTATAGTTGGAGGCAGAATTTTACCAGATAGAGGCCTCAATATTAATCCTTCAAGTCCCACTTGTTTTTCCACGAGCATCATAGCTTTTTTATTCTGTGACATTGGACGCTGATCTAGAACCTCACCGGTAACTATAAAATCAGCACCTTCCTTTTCCATAATTTCCTTTGCCTTTTTTAGCATATATGCTCTGCAATCCCTGCAGGGATTAATCGCACTTCCATATCCGAATTTGGGCTTTTTTACCATTTCAACGTAATCCATACCCGCGTTTATTGTCTTAAGTTCCAATCCCTGATTTTCGATAAGTTCCGAAAGCAGGGTTAAGTTACTGCAGCATGATTCATTAAAAGGAGTAACTATGTGTAATGGTATGACATCTGTGCCCATATCTTGGACCATTTTTAATGCTAAAACACTGTCTAGCCCGCCAGAGACTAACGCGATGGCCTTCATCGTTTATGAACGGTTTTTAATACAATTATAAACTATGCGCAACAATTTTGTGATTAAGCTGACAATGGGAAAACTATACCTTCCTACACGCAGATATGCTGGAGGCAGAAGGAACTTAACGTGCATCTTGGTGTGAACTATGACAAGCCTGTAGACATAGCCATATAGATTCTACTGGCATCAAAGCTTTCAACAGAGGGATCAGGCAGAAGTGTGATAGGATGGGATGGGTGTAGCTGCACATAACATGCGACACCGCCTGATAACAAGCGCGCAGATAACAGATTAACCTGACGGGAAGGAATTTGGCAAGCTTGCGCAAAGGACACGGTGGGAAAGATAAGCAGGGTTTCGGAGATTCAGCATACGATTCAAGGGCCATCTTCAATTACACTGCAGGCATAGGGGCTGAGCCTGTTATCAAGCCAAGGATGAATTCCACAGGTAAGTCTAGGGGATCATATGTAAGGGTAGTGAGGAAATTTCTGTCAGAGGCATGAAAGAAGAAGCATAAATATGGTCAGAGGTGGCAGGTCGAGACAGTGTTTTCCTCGTTAAAGAGGGAGAGCACTTCACATCAATACTGCAATTAATAATGAAATCATATCTAAGGTGTTCACGTACAACATTGCTAGCAGAAATGGGTGCAGGTTGTAGGGAACAGATAGTAAAGATCGTTAGTGATCCTTTGATGCAATAAAAGGCAAGGTTCAAGAATTTATGCAACAAGGGAGAACTATAAAAAAGCTTATAAGGTAGGGCAAGAAAGGAATTTGGGCGAAAATACGTTTGGAACGAGACGATAACGTTTCTGGACGATTCGGTTCTAAACCTGTAAGGGTAGGGGCCGAATATGAACTAGAAGTAAGTGAGATAAGCAAAAGGGGAGACGGAGTAGCTAGAATTAAGGGCTTCGTTATTTTCATAGCTGGAGCTCAGAAAGGTCAGAAATACAAGGTAAAAATTACAAAAGTGGCCGATAGGTTTGCTGTTGGTAAAATAGCAGAAGAAGGCCAAGCACCAGAATCATCTGAGCCACAAGCTGAAAAAGAAGCATCTGACGACGAAGACGACGACGAAGAAGAATCATAGACCCCTTTAAATTTTTATTTTATTTTTTGATAAAACACTATTTTTTGATTGGATAAATTTAAATTTACACCCTTTATATTGTCAGCCATGAAGAGAGATGATTTCTTTAAGGAGACTGTCGAGCCAATTGACATCAAAAAAAGGAGTGTTTCTGAACTTCTTGATGCAATGAGTAAAACTTCATTCCAAGGGCGTAAACTTGGAGAAGTATTCCATGTTTGGCAGGAAATGATAAGTGACCCAAGCGTAGCCATATTTACAGGATTTACGGGTTCAATGTCTACTGCTGGCATGTGGAAACTCATAGCAAAAATAATAGAGGATGGATACCTTGATGTTTTAGTTTCAACAGGTGCTAATATTTCCGAAGATATATATGCTGGCATGGGCTTTCCCTATGGCAAGGGCACGCCTTATGTAGATGATGGGATGCTTTTGAAATACAAGATAGACCGATATTATGATGAGTGGGCAGATGAATATAAATACCGGGAAATGGAGAAACTTTTGACGGATTTTATAGGAGAACTCAAAACGGATCACATATATTCTACCGCTGAACTAATGTATCTTCTTGGATACAAGTTAGGTACAATCGGGGTGGATTCGATATCCACAAGGGCGTTCAAGAAAAAGGTACCTATCTTTTCTCCGGCAATAATGGACAGTAGTTATGGTATAGCTTCAGTGTTGAGCAAAAGTGGTAGAATAGTTTTAGACCAGTTCAAGGATTTCGCACAGATGACTGAAATAGCAATGAAATCAGATGAAACAGCTGTTGTTTACATAGGTGGCGGAGTACCCAAGGATACGATACAGTTAATGGCTGTAATAAAAGCGCTCTTACTTGAAAGGGATAATAAAGAGGAAACAGTTAAACCTCATAAGTTTGCAATACAGATAACGTCTGATTCCCCCCAGTGGGGCGGGTTGAGCGGGGCAACATTTGAGGAGGCCGTGAGCTGGGGTAAAATATCACAGAAAGGCGGGAATGCTGTTTGCTATTGCGATGCGACAATAGCTTTACCAATAGTGCTACACGCCATATATGAAAAGGGAATAAAGAGGAACAATAAGGACTTTTCATTTGTATTTAAAAACGTTGAAAAATACATAAAATAAATGTACGCACTGTGCTATTTCTTGCTAATTTCCCTTGTAATAAAATGTTTTTTAAAAATAAATGCAGTACTTAAATACTCCTATTAGGATGATATAAACATGCTTTTGGCATACGGGTCATGGTCCAACCCTCTATTGGAACATACATTCACCAGAAAACGTATAACTTTAACGAGTTTCATACTTGTATCCTCGTATTGCACTTTGCCAAAGTCAGGGATGGGCATGCCAGCTGGGGCCTGTTGGACTGCCTATATTGGAAGCAGATTACCTATATGGGCTGGAAGCCAGCAGTTGAAACTGATGGATGGCGCTACCCACTTTAGAAGCTGATGACACATGGAATTTAATCCAGCAGCTTATGACAGGTGGTATGACGATAATCGTGCCATTTTTTTGCAGGAAGTTAATATTATAAAAGAGGCTGGAATTGAAGGCCGGTCAGCTGAAATTGGAGCTGGAACTGGCAGGTTTTCAGGCGAGCTGAAAACAGAACTTGCAATGGATTTGTCGAGGGAGATGATAGAATTTGCAAAAATAAGGGTGCCATCAGTAATAGTAGGAAGCGCGTGTTCACTGCCATTTAGGGATAAGTCGCTTGACACACTCATTTTCGCTTTTTCAATGTCATTTATAAAATGCAAACCGCAAGCCCTGGATGAGGCAAAAAGGGTATCTAAATTTGTAATTATACTTGATTTTGAACCTGACGATGGTTATTTGAACAATCTAAAAATTGAATTTAAAGGCATAGAACCCTTCAATTCAAGTCAACTCAATTTATCAAACATAAACATTGAAATGAATCGTACAATTAAGTTAAATTTCAAAGGTCAAAAAATTACTCTGATATTGATCAAACTAAAATGGCAATAACCATTTAAAAGCATTAATACACCATGAACGCATATTAAAAGGGAATGGAACATGCTAGTAGGTTTAATAGGCAAGCCAAATGCTGGAAAGTCTACTTTTTTTAATGCAGCCACAATGCTTTCTGCAAAGGTTGCTAACTACCCATTTACTACAATTGAACCCAATGTGGGAATAGCATGGGTCGCAACAAATTGTGTATGTAGGGAATTGGGCATAAGGGATAATCCTGTAAATTCAAGGTGTGAAGAGGGGATAAGGTACATACCGGTTAAACTTGTTGACTTACCTGGGCTTATACCAGGAGCGCACAGGGGGGAAGGGCTGGGAAATCAGTTTTTGGATTCGGTAATGAGGGCTGACGCGTTGATTCACGTCATTGACGCGTCAGGTTATACTGATGAGGAAGGAAGAACTCTTGAAACGCCATCTCACGACCCTCTTCATGATGTTGAATTTATTGAAAACGAAGTAGATCTCTGGATAGCAGGAATCATAATGAAAGACATGCAGAAAATAAACCGGTCTGTAAAAATGGACGAAGTTATTGGCGTAATAGCACCAAGATTGAGCGGCCTTGGCGTAGACAGCGTTACAATAAAAACAATTTTACTTGATGATCCTGTGATTTCTAAATTAAAGTATAGCGAATGGGACGACAGAACTGTTCTGGAGTTTTCAAAAAAAGTTAGGGTCAAATCTAAGCCTATATTAATAGCCGCAAATAAAGCCGATATCCCGAGCTCAGATGAAAACATAAAAAAACTGATTGAAAGTGGTAGAGCAGTTATACCGGTTTCTGCTGAAGCAGAATTATTGCTCAGGAAAGCCGCCAAGGCAGGCTTGCTTAAGTACAGGCCTGGAGAAGATAAATTTGAGATAACAGGCAATCTGACAGAAGCCCAGAAAAGTGCGCTTGAGTTTGTAAACAGGATATTGAAAAAATACGGTTCAACCGGCATTCAGCAAGCGATTAATTACGTTTACTTTAACCTGCTAGACATGATAGTAGTTTATCCTGTAGAAGATGAAAACAAATTCAGCGATAAAAAGGGGAATGTGCTGCCTGATGCGCATCTTATAAAAAAGGGGTCTACAGCGCGAGATCTTGCATTTATAATACACACAGACTTAGGTGAGGGATTTCTTTATGCAGTAGATGCTAGGACTAAAATGAAACTGGGTGCTGAACATAAACTTAAAAACAATGATATAATAAAAATAGCAAGTGCGTCTAAAAGGGGCTAAAGCTATTATTATATAATAAAACCATCGCTTTTAAGCGGATCATCATTATGCTTTTAAGGTTATATCCTCAAAAATTA
>JBMFTE010000018.1:0-16756 GCA_049967195.1 Nitrososphaeria archaeon | reverse complement strand
GTTAATAACATTAGTTTATACTATATTATAAATGTACCTTTTTTATTGACTATATGCACATAATTATGATCAATGTCAAGGCCTAAGGAATGACCACAGGGTTACAGCTACACTGTTCATCGACATTGCTAGGGCTGCATACTGTGGTGGAAGATACAGCACAGGGTAAAGGATGCCAGCTGCCAGCGGTATCAGTATGGCGTTATAGCCAAAAGCCCATGCCAAATTTTCCTTGATCCTTTTTTCAAGAATATATGAGCCGTCAATGAGAGTTTTTATTGCTGTAGGTGATGTTATAATCACGTCGCCAGCCTGTTTGCTTATTTCAGAACCACTATTCATGGAAACGCCTACATAAGCCTGCTTTATGGCAAGAGCATCATTTACTCCGTCACCTATGAACATTGGATTTTCCATGGACTTAACTAGTTCAGCCTTTTCTTCTGCAGTAAGACCCTTTACAACTTTTATGCCGAGCTCTCTGCCGACTTCATCAGCGAACGCGCTGGAATCACCGGTAGCTATCATAACTTCGTAATAACTCTTGAGTTCTTCAATTAATTCTTTCATACCATCCCTTATTTCATCTTGAACCGTAAATGAAGCTACAGGCTTGGAATCAACGCATGCAATGATATCGCCTTCTATATTCACATCACAGTTTTTTGCAATGAAGTTTCTTTTACCAACAAGCACGCTGTGCCCATCAATAATGCCCAGCACACCCTCGCCTATAAACTCCGTAAATCCCGTCACATCATTTTTAGCTTCTGAGAGTGATGATATCGCCCTAGCAACAGGGTGCGAGCTCAATCTTTCAAGCGCCACTGCCATCTCAAACCCGTCCTGATCGATGATTGCTTTAGGTACGACCTTTAACTGTCCAACAGTTACAGTTCCAGTTTTGTCCAATATCACGGTCTTTATATGCCTGACTTTCTCTAGGGCATCACCCCTTCTAACTATTATCCCCTTTTTTGACAGCCTCCTGACCTGAACCATGATAGCTAGCGGGGTGGCAAGCCCAAGTGCGCATGGGCAAGCAGATGCAAGCACCGCGATGCTGAACAGCAACGCTATTCCCACAGGAACATAGAAATGCCATACAAGGAACGTGATAGCTGCAATTGCTATTATTAAAGGGGTAAAGTAGGATGTTATCCTGTCAACCGTTCTTTTTAGCCCAACTGTTGAAGTGCTTGCATCGTTCACAGCCTGAACCAGCTGCGACATATAGGTTCTGTCACCACAACGTGTTGCATAAATCTCCAAGTATCCGTTTACCAGCGATGATCCTGCTGTAACAGCGTTTCCCTTTTTCTTTTCAACCGGCAACGGTTCTCCAGTGAGTATCGACTCATCAGCCTCTCCGTCCCCATTATCAACTATTCCGTCAACAGGCACATTTTCTCCTGACTTGACGATTACAATGTCTCCTATGTTAACCTGGTCAGCATCTACAGTTTCTCCCGTGGAAAGCCTTGCTTGCAGCTTGGCCACATGTATAAATGATATCCTGAATCTCAGGTACGAATCAAGAGTTTTACCAACAAGCACAAATGTCACAAGAAGTGAAGCTGCATCAAAAAACACGGCTCCGCCATTTAAAAGATTTAATACGCTGTAAATCCAGGCTGTACCGGAGGAAAGCGCCACTAGGGTATCCATATCGGCTGTTCTGTTCCTGAGCGCTCTGTAAGCGCCTTTAAAATACCTCCGACCTGCATAAAACATGACCGGGATAGATGATAAAAGGGCATAAAAGGCGAACCCTGTGTACTGAAAGTAAAGTACGAAGATTGTGAATACCGAAGCAACTATAAGTGCGTAAACCATTGAGGTTAATTCCCTTTTCATCAGTGAAACTTCACTTGCTTCGCCCTTTTCTATCAATGAAGCGCTGTACTCTTCTAGCTTTCCAATCAGTGATTCAGGGGAAACAGCCAAAGGATTGACCTTGAGGCTCAGCACTCCAGTTGCCGGGTTAAAATGGGATGCAATTACACCATCAGTTGATGATACGATAGCTAAGATATTTGATGCGTTTTCTGGATTTGCTCTCACTGCTATCCTTATGTCCTGAGACTCTACGTCGTAACCAGATTTTCTTACTGAATCCACTATCTCATTCAGCTTGAAGTTACCCAAGATTTCCGCGTAACCCGTTGCAAGATTAACTGAAACCTCACTTACACCGTTAACCCTACCTATTGACTTTGTTACAGTATTTACGCACGTAGCACAGTGCATTCCAACAACTCTGATCTTTTCTCTCTTTTCCTGAATCAATCAGGCATCGCCCGAGGGCCTGACTTCAGATAACCTTCGGGATCTTTCTCAAATTCAACCCTGCATTTAGCAGAACAGAAGTAGTAAATCTTGCTCTTATAGAGGGATTTGAACTGTGTTGATTCATCTACTGACATACCGCAAACCGGATCCGTTTTTTCCATAAAATGAGTTTATTAACAAAAGCGTAAAAGGGCTTTTATTAACATTTGTTAATCAATTTTAAATATATGGGATAATCTCTGGATTTATAGTATGGAGCTTGATAGCATTGACCTTACAATAGTAAATGAACTTATGAAAGATGGATGCCTATCTTTACGGGATATCTCGAAAGTAACAGGGTTAAGCGCTCCTGCCCTGAGCTCAAGGATAAAGAGAATGAAGGATGCAGGAATAATAAAGGGAACCACGGTGATAATAGACAGGAGCAAAGTTAGCTATGGTATATCTGTGCTGCTGCTCATAAAGTGCGATCCATCAAAAAATGGTTTTATTGTCCAGAAACTGTCGTCCTTTGAAGAAATAACGGATGTTTACAAGGTGAGCGGTTCATACAGTATAATGGTCAAGGCTGAGGTAGAAAACATGGACTCCCTGAACATGTTAGACGAAAAGACAAGTGGCATTGATGGTGTTACAGAAATCAATACACTGATAGTCAATGAATATACCAAAGAGCAACAGAAACCCTTTAAGAGATTAAAAGTTAACCTAAAATGCGAATACTGTGGCAACCCCATATCGGGCAGGCCATATGAGATCGAATACATGGGTATTACAAGGTTTTTCTGCTGCCCCACATGCCTGAGAGAGTTTAAGGAAAAATATGGTATAAATTAACTCATGCGAGTTAGCTTTCTGTGTAATGCAAGCTTTACAAATGTTAACAGTATTGTTGAAATCTCCATAATAGCGTATGCGTGCTATGAGCAAGCCTGAATCTGCGGTTATACTGTCATCGATAGGGCTGGATTTCCAAATTATAGGATGGATCCTGGCAAGCGTGTTTATTGAGTTCTGGTTCAGGGGTCCATATATGGGCATGATGTTTGAACCCCTCTACGCGTTCAACTGGTATCCAGTTTATGCGGTATTTGGACTGTTTGCCATTGTCATCGGCATCATCGGAATCTTGTTAATTGAGAACGGCCAGAAGGAAAGAGTGCAGGCCGGTTCCGTGTTGCTCATTATTGGAGCGATTTTTGCTTTTCCAATAATGTTTGGTTTAATGGTAGGGTCAATTTTGATGTTCATAGCAGGCATACTGGGTCTGGTGTGGCAACCCGAGGTGAATGGACAATGAAAAGCTTGGTGCTAACTGTAGTGGTAATTGGGGCGGTGCTATTATCAGTGGTGTTTGCTTCACCGCTCATCTTTTATCATAACTTAACGTCCTATTCAGGGTCATCGCAGACCTATGGCCCAGGAACTATGCCATACAATAGTGGTAGTATGATGACATATTATGGTCAAACTGTTTCAGTTCAAAGCGCCATGATGGAAGTAACAGCAAATCCACCGCCCTATGTCACTCTAATGCCTTTAAATGACACCGCCATAATAAATTCAAGTTCAAACATCCATATAACTGCTTATGCGATGATGGGGAGCATGGCAGTTAATGTTACAGGCCATCCACTTCCAGCATATTCAAGCGGAGACGTATTTGTTATATACGGACTCATAAATCCAACACTGGTATTTGCTTCAGACACTCCGTCTGTTAAATTGACAATCACTGTAGTTAACCTCGATAACGACATGTATCACAATTTTGTGATAACCTCTACACCGCCACCGTATAAATACATGGCTGCCTCCAGTACGATGGTGTCATTTTCTGGTAATTTAATGTATATGATGCCATACCTTCCTCCAACAAGTAATGGAGAGGCGTTCGTATATACATACTCTGTACAACTACAGGGGCATGGACAGTTATGGTATCTGTGCACCTATCCCGGTCATGCTGAAAGCGGAATGTACGGAGAGATCATTGCTGGATAGCTGCCTTTATCAAACATTATTTTTTAAATGAATGTTTGGAGCTTGGGAAGCCACTAAAAAATTTCATCTGCTTTGGCAATGGAACACTCGGAAAAACCCAATGTTCGCCAAATGAATTTCTTTTATTGGCCATATTAAAAAAAGTGGTGGGTGAGGGCAGTGGATGATGTCACAATAAGTTCATGCAGTTACCATTGTAAGAGCCCTTTCAGGGTCATAGCCCTTGTTTCTTCCCCAGTCTGCTAGGGAATCAACCAGCTTCTTGGCACCAAACTTGAGGAACCTGTAAGTAAATGCCTTTGTTATCGGGCTCTTTATGATCGTGGGCAAAAGGCTTTCGACCTCAAGAATTGTGTGTCTCCATGTCCTATAAAGCAGGTAATAACGTTCCTCAGTCAGCTGCGACTCCACGTCAAAAAATTCGTCCTGCGAAAGAGCAGCCATGGGCACAAAGCTGAGAACCGTTACGGTCCAGTGGGCTTTTTCACCTATTTTTTCTGGGAGTTCCCTTTCCATCCTGTCTATAAGCCTAAGCGTGTCCAGAACATCATCCTTCGTCTCCCCCGGTAGGCCCATGATTGCTGTGTAAGCAGGCACCCAGTAATTTTCATTTAACACCTTTGTTCCCTGGAAAACAACCTCTGGCCACTCGTCGTCCGAAAATGGCAGTGCCTTCCTTGGCATGAAGCTCTTTGCAAGCCTGACAGAACCTGTCTCAAGGCCCGGCTGCAGTCCTATTATGTTATCTGGGCTGGACTTCATTATCTTGGAAAGCTTTGCAAAGGCTTCCGGGTTTGATGCTGGGGCAGATACTGTTCCGTGAGTTGGGTTCGTGTGAGTCACTCCATCATGGTTTACTATCGCAGAAAACAGCTCAAACAGCGCATCCCAGTTGGGGTTCATCCTGCGGCGGTCATCAAGACCATAAAGAAATATGTCCTCACTCTGCGCCCACACACTTGTAACACCGTGCTTGACATTTACATCAATGTTCCTCATTATATGGTCAATGGGCAGGTCTCTGGCACTCCGGAGATTCGGAGCACAGTATTCGCAGTTCCTGCCGCAGCCCCGGTTCATTTCCAGCAGGCCGTGCATGGTGGCACCCTGAATGTTTGGTATTTGAGTAATCTCAGGGTAGCCTCTTGTCCTGATAATTTTTTCCGCAGAACCCTGCATTATATCGTCCATTATCTGCGGCATTACGTGCTCAGTTTCGCCGATTATAACGTGGTCAATACCCAGTTCCTCCACTGAAGATGGCCTCATTTCCAGCTGCCATGCTCCAGGGCCGCCTACCACTATCTTGAATTTTTTCCCAGAATTCCTCACTAGGTTGAGCTCCCGAAGCAGCTCATAAAAGTAAAACTTTGTATAACCGGTCTGCCTACCCGCATTTGTAAACATCATGGTAACAGGCCCTAATCCCAAGGGGTCCATGGTTGAAATTCCAACCATCTGCGTTTCCTCATCGATGTAGTTAGATATGTTCTTTGGTGTGACCACCGATATATTTTCCCTGCCTGATATATTTACCATAAGCGATTCCACCAGCCTAAGGTCATATGGCGCCTTTACTGGCATGCCGTCCTCCATCGTTATGTAAGGTGAAAGGAAGTCAAATATGAACCTTGGCAACCTTTCAGAAGGAGCACATCCCAGAAACTGAAGTAACGGTATATTTCTGTACTCACTGAACAGTGTCCTGTCAGCAGTGAGCATAATCTTGTTATGCATAAGAACGGTAAAAGGCTGCGGTATAAAAAACCTTTTCTAAGTTATCACTTTTTTGGCTTTATTATTACCCTCTTCCCTATTTCCCTTTCAAGCCTGTCGATGTTCTCGCCATTTTTTCCTATGAGTCTCCCGAAGGCATCGCGGCTTGCCCTGATTATTACGCTCTTTTTTCCCACTTCAACTGTTGCTTCCCTGTCGTACTTGTAGACCAGCTCCTCAATCCTGTCCTTCTGGTCGCTGACCGGCACTACCACCCTTTCATCTCCGTACATGTATATCTCATATTCAAGCTTCTTGTTCTCAAAGTTTCTTACCTCAACCACCGGCCTAGCAAGGTCTTCGGAAGTCATCCCTGCAGGCACACGGACTGAAAGCCCCAGCTCATAAACTGACTTTATTTCACCGTTAATTACAAAGACCACTGTATCCACGATCCTCGGCGTAATTCCTATATCTATGCGCTCAATAAGGCGCTGCACGGCATCTATTGGGCTGCTTGAATGTACAACACCAACCATGCCAACGCCTGCAAGCCTCATGTCGGCATAAACCATGAAGTCCTTGGTTTTCCTGACTTCGTCAAAAATCGTGTAATCAGGCCTCACCAACAACAGTATTTCTGCGGTCTTTTCAAAATCCCCTTCGAGGGGAGCGTACTGAGTTATTTCCGGACCCACCTGGAGGTCACGGGGAGATTCAAATGTCTTTACTACTTTGCCATTATTCATATAGAACTCCGCCAGTGACGCTGCTAGCGTGGATTTACCAGACCCAGGAGGGCCCGATATTATTATCCCCTCTGCAACTTCAAGCCTCCTTCGCAGAGCTTCAGATATATGGTAATCGTCGAGAGTGAGTTTAACCAGCGGCCTGACCAGCGTTATCTCAAGGCCGTCTGAAAACGGCGGCCTTGCCACAGTTATCCTATAGTTTCCCATCTGTATTACCGTGGCGCCCCCCATTTTCATTTCAATAAACGAGCCCTCGGATGATCTTGCCCGTTCATTAATTTCAGAGATCATTTCCTCCAGTGCATCACCTCCAAGCGGCTCACTGGACAGCTTGACGAGCCTGAAGTTTCCTGGTTTACCCCTCTTTACATATGGAGGAACTCCTTCCTTTAGGTGAACGCTAAGCACATCATTCTCCAAGTATTTTTCGATCTTCATGGGTCCTTTTTCAATCTTTGGCACGAGATGCTTGGAACTTATGCCTTCAGCCTGAGCCACCAAATGCATGACATAATCTGAAGTGTATAGGGTAGCAGACAGCTTCTTTGAAAGCTCCAATATAAGTTCGTCGATCCTGCCGCTGTGTGCCAGCTTTATGTCTTCCACCGTCGGCAGAGCCCCTGTTACATGGTAAGGAATGTTTTTGGTCAGGCAAAAATCCCTTATTTTTTTAAGTTCGTCCAGGCCCCTAAAGCCGATTTCCAGACCCTTTGATGCCTGGTTCTGCAACTCGGCAACTACAACCCGAGGAACTATTACCTGCACGTCAAGTATTTCCCCTGATTGAATCATTGCCGAAATAAAACCGTTGATTACTACGCTTGTATCAAGCAAAATTTTTTTTGGTTTCATTTACCTTGAAGCTGCCGCCATCTTCTCCTGTTCCTGTTTCTTTCTGATAGAATAGGAGTTCTGATCATTGGTGGAGGCCAGCATCAGCTCTTCTGCCAGTGACTCTTCAATGGGCTTGCCAGTCTTAAACGAAGCGAACCTAGCCCCCTGCGTTATATACCTGAGCGCAAGGTCAAGCCTCCTGTTGGGTGATACATCAACGGAAACGTGGTAAACCACACCACCGTAGCTTATCCTTGTTGTATCTTCGTTAGGCCCCGCGTTTACCACCGCATCTACAAGCACCTGAATCGGATTTTTCTTGGTCCTAAGCTGGATAATTTCAAGCGATGATTTCACAATATTCATCACCTTCCACTTCTTGCCGCCCATCCTGCCAGTGTTCTTTGCATAAAGCTTGCCATAGTGCATCATATTATTGATAAGCCTTTCAACAATATTCACGCGTTCCTTTGCAAACCTCTTGCTTGCGCCCCTTCCAAATGTATGTGGCACATAAATTGGCTTAACATTAATGATCTTGCTTAAGCTAATGTCATTAATCACTATCCCTTCATAGTCCCATTTATCAAACAGCAAGGTTTTTTGTTCGCTCAACGTTTAGGCTTCTCCCTCCTTCCAAGCACAAGCAGGCCAAGCGGAACCCCATTTACCTTTGAAACTTTCCACCTTACACCAGGAATATCACCCATTGCCCTGCCCTGTGAACCCCTTATTCCTTCAACAAGCACCTCATCGTGTTCATCAACGTAGTTCAGGGCACCGTCCCCGGGAAGAAAGGCAGTAACCTGCTTGCCATTCTTTATCAGCTGTATCCTGACGCATTTCCTCACCGCTGAGTTCGGTTGCTTTGACTCCACCCCCACCTTCTCTAGAACGATGCCTCTGGCCATTGGAGCGCCCTCCAGCGGGTCTGCCTTGATGTCCAGCTTCAGCATTCTTCTGTTATAGTACTTGTCAGACCACTTTAGCTTTTGCCTCTTCTTTTTGAGACTCCTAGCGCCAAACTCACCCAGAGGAGACTTTGACCCCATTTTAAACCACTTTCACCTGAGTAACATTAAAGTATCTCCTTAAAAGCAGTTTTATCTTTTCTATGTTCTGCCCCTTGATTCCAAAAACCAGTCCCTTGCTTTCCGGACTTACAGATATTGTAATTTGTTTGGCACCAGTTGAATTTGTACTTTCATTTATATTAAAGCTGACATTTTGCCCAATAAGCCCCCTTATAAAATCCTGCATATTATCGCTATATTCTACAACCACGACATCCTTACCCGTTACTTTCTTTATATATATTATGTTTTGACCACTTTTGCCGATCGAAGCACCCATGCTCCCCCTGTCCACTACAATTATTGTTCTGTTAAACTTCTGATCCTGAACTATATCACGTGGGTAAATTCCACTCACTGCCTGAAAGAGCTTCATAAAATTGAGGTCCTCTATAGTATACTTGACATCAGACACCTTGATTCACCTTTTTTATCTCCGCTTCAACCCTTTCACTGAGGTTCCTGAGCCCCAGCACCTTTACCGGGTGGTCCCTACCTATGGACCTCCCAAGCTGATGTGGAGAGCCTCTAAATTCAAACGCAGTAATTCCCTCTACAACAAATTCTTTTTTTTCTTCTTCAGTTAATTCTCTGGAGTACACGACTAGCTTAAGACTCTTAAGGTTCTTCTTAACCTCCCTTAGCCCCAGATGCAACCTCTTTTCGGATGCGATGATTTTTAACAGATCTTCTATTGCCAACATCTTCACCTACATGAATATTTTTACCATTCCCGTACCAATTGGTATGGTGGAGCCAACTATAACGTTTTCCGTTACTCCCAGCAGGTCATCTGAAAGGCCCTTGGACGCTGCCCCTGCAAGGGTTGGCACTGTTATTTCAAATGCCGCCTTTGCAAGTATGCTTGTCTTATAACCAACTATTCCGTGCCTGCCAACCGGCAAGATTATTCCCCTGCTCGTCATGATGTCTGCTATCAGTGCTATGTGTCTGTAATCAACCTCAAGCCCCTGCTCCGTCAACACGCCAGTTATTTCCTTTATTAGCACGTTTCTCGCCGCCTCTATTCCAAGGAAATTAGCCACTTCATAAATGTTATTGCTGATGGTTCTAGAGGTGTCCACATGGGGCACAAGCAGCACCTTGGAAAGGTTTGACCCGCTAGTCTCTATCAACCATTCATCGCCCCTCTTTACCACTGACGCGTTCACTATCCCAGGTATGCCTCCAACTTTCATATTCAACAACTTTTCCCTCAGGGCCTGCAGAGCCGCAAGATCGTAGTTTGATGCCTTAACCGTGACTTTATTGCGCTTAGTTTCAACCTTCCTCTTTCCTCCAGAAATTGCCTCTCCCACATCCTCTGCGCTGATTCCCCTGTCGCTGAGCTTTGATGAAGACAGCGTGAACACTATTTCGCCTTGTGCTGGTTCGACGTACGAATCTTCTACGACTGCTTCAAGCTTCGTAAATATAACGGATCTGGCAATTTCCTGCGCTCTGTCTGCTGATTTTCTGTACTCTTCATCCAAGTAAATTTCCATGGATGGAGTGGAAGGCTCCTTTCTTGCATCAAGCAGCTCTATCAGCCTGGGCAGACCCAACGTAACATCCCTTTCCCTTACTCCGGCAAAGTGGAATGTCCTTAGAGTCATTTGAGTCCCAGGCTCACCCAGCGACTGCGCTGCTACTACCCCCACAGCTTCACCAGGTTCAACCAAGCTTCCCTCATATTTTTCCACCGTTTTTTCACAAACATCGGTTATCGCTTTTTTGCTGAGCTTTGCTTCCTTCAGCGAATTTACTAAATCTTCAGCAATTTTCGGATTAAGAGAACCCCTTATTTTTTCAACACTATTTTCAATGTAGCTTTCTGGTGCCGGTTTGCCGCTGTCTGACGTTTTCACTATTTCAATCAGTCTCTGCACGTTTACAGCAAGCCCGTGGTCGCTCTTTGAAGGATCTATGCCATCTTCGCCGTATAAGAACTGAATTATTCCACCCTCCGGGTCCCTTACAGTCATGTCGTATTCAACCTTAAGATGCTCCATTGCATTGATCAGCCTCCTTTGCAGGTAACCGCTCTGCTGTGTTCTAACCGCAGTATCAACCAGCCCCTCCCTTCCTGCCATCGCATGGAAGAAAAACTGCAGCGGCGTAAGACCATCCCTGAAGCTGTTGCTCACGAATCCTGTTGCTTCCGGAGATATATCACCAGTCCTGTAGTGTGAAACAGCCCTCTGCGAGTAACCCCTAGTTATTCTCTTTCCCCTGATGCTCTGCTGGCCCAGCATAGCCATCATCTGCCCAAGGTTCAGGCTGCTCCCCCTGGCGCCAGATTTGGCCATTATTAGACCGGCGTTGTCTTCCTTTATCACCTTTTCAACTATCTTAGCGGCCCTGTCCCTGGACTTGCTCAGCTCGTTCATTATGTAGTTTTCGAGCATATCCTCCAGCTTGACCCCTTTAACTACCGGGAGTTTTCCCTCCCTGTACATGCTGATCCATTTGAGCACACTGTCATGCGCTTCCTTAACCACTTCGTCCAGTTGCTTCTTTACTGAATCCGGAATCTCCAGCTCATCATAACCGTAGGAAAATCCCCTCCTAGTAAGGTATTCCTTGAATATTTTTAACAATGAATCCAGCATGGCCTTCACCGCATCTGGCCCGTAGTCCTTGGCTACCCTGTGTAGTATGCTGTCTGCCTCCTCTGCACCAATGGTTGCCTTATCTATCACTCCGCTGAGCATCTTTCCGTTAGATATCAACACATCTTTCCTGTTACCACCTGCCCACTTTGATGTTCCTACAAAATCAAACCCAGCTGGAAGGAAAAGCGAAACCAGATCCCTGCCTGACAGTGTTTCGCCCAAGTTAAGCTCCCCGCGGTATCCACCAAGGTAAGCTAGATTCATGAACTCCTGCCTAGAAAGCCTAGTTGAATCCCTCGTAAGCATAAATGCGCCAGTGATATAATCCCTTATGCCACCCATTATGGGTGCACCGTACCTGGGAGAAATTATCTGGCCCTGAACCTTCATAAGGTGCATTGCTTCTGCCTGAGCCTCTTCGCTCTGGGGCACATGCAGGTTCATTTCATCTCCATCAAAATCAGCGTTGTAAGGTGGACAGACTGCCGGATGTAGCCTGAATGTTCTACCTGGTAGGACATGAACAAAGTGAGCCATGATTGACATTCTATGTAATGATGGCTGTCTGTTGAACAGCACGACATCACCATCCATTATGTGCCTTTCTATTACGTAGTCTTCGTTCAAACTCTGCGCAAGGGCCTCCCTGTCCTGGACGTATTCCAGTCTTATCTTAATCCCGTCAGGCCTTATTATATAGTTGGCACCAGGATATGTATCTGGACCGTTCCTAACAAGGCCCTTCAGAAACTCCATGTTCCAAGGAGCAACCCTCTCTGGCACGGTGAGCTTCTTTGCTACCTCCTGTGGCACCCCTACTTCTGAGATGTCTAGGTTGGGGTCAGGGGATATCACCGTTCTACTGGAAAAATCAACTCTTTTACCCGACAGGTTACCTCTGAACCTCCCCTCCTTCCCCTTAAGCCTCTGCGCAAGGGTTCTGAGTGGCCTGCCTGAGCGGTGATGTGCCTGGGGTATTCCTGAGACTTCATTATCAAAATATGTTGTGACATGATACTGCAGCAGGTCAGCTAGGTCCTGTACTATTAGCGGCGGGGTTCCATACTCCTTCGATTCGGCAACCCTCTGGTTCACTCTCAAAATGTCAACCAGTTTGTGTGTTAAATCATCCTCTGACCGTATGCCAGTTTCCAGTATGATGCTTGGCCTGACTGATACCGGAGGCACCGGCAAGACCTGAAGCACGAACCATTCCGGCCTTGCCGTTTTAGGATTGTAACCGGCTATCTCAATATCAGAGTCCGGAATCCTTTCCATCCATTCCCTAATTTGAGTTGGCATTAGCCTCACCGGGCCTCCTTCTTCAGTAATTTCATGGAATGTGTGCGGCTTTGTAAATTCAATATCCAGCTTCCTGGCACCGCAGTGAGGACATATTTTGGTCTTCTTTGCCTTTGCAACTATTTCCTTGACCACTCTCTGAGAAGTTATCGGGTTACCGCCGGAATCAGTGATCTGCCTCCTGTATTCCTCTATTTCTTCGTCAGGAAGCAAAAGCCGGCCACATTTGCGGCATGTAGACGTCATAAGTCTGTGGACATCATCTGCAAATGCAATGTGAATAACCGGCTCAGCAAGCTCAATGTATCCAAAGTGGCCTGGACATGACGATGCCGGGTTGCCGCACGTTCCGCATTTTTGACCTGGTTCCAAGACCCCGAGCCTGTTGTCCATGAGCCCTCCCTGAACTGGCATTCCATCTTCGTCATAGGTTTCAGGCACAGTGATTTCCACGGCTGCATATTTCCTAATTTCAGACGGCGATAAAGTAGCGAACTTGATCGAGTCAACCCTGTTAAGTGCAACAGATTCACTCATAATTTATACCTCCTCCTTGATGACAACCCTAGGAGCTATTCCCAGGCTCATTATCTCCTGCAAAAGCAGCTTAAAAGCGTAAGCTACATTCACCGGAACAATTTTCACATCAGAGCCGTCCTGAGGGCATTCCAGCTTTTTGGTCTTTGCGTTATAATGGGCAAGCAGGCCACATTTGGAACATATATATACAGTGGTTTTATCAGACTCCTCAAGCAGCCTGTCCTTGAGCACCATCGACGCGCCATATGCAACTAGGCAATCTCGTTCCATTTCTCCAAACCTCAGACCGCCGCCACGAGACCTGCCTTCAGTTGGCTGCCTCGTGAGCATCTGCACCTGACCCCTTGCTCTTGCGTGCAACTTGTCAGCAACCATGTGGTGTAGCTTTTGGTAATATACAACCCCTACATATACTTGCGCTACCAGTTTTCTTCCGGTAACACCGTCGTACATAACTTCTTTGCCCGTTGGTGAAAATCCGTACTTTTTCAGCGTTTCCTGCAGGCTGTTCACGTCTTCACCCTCAAATGGTGAGGCATCAACTTCCTTTCCTCTAAGCGATGCTGCCTTGCCGGCTATTGATTCAAGGAACTGGCCAACAGTCATTCTAGATGGAAAGGCATGTGGATTAATTATTATATCTGGGATTACCCCATCTTCTGTATAAGGCATATCCTCGGGCCTGACAATCATTCCAACAACCCCCTTCTGCCCGTGCCTTGAAGCGAACTTGTCGCCTAGCTCTGGCACCCTGTGGTCCCTTACTCTGACTTTATAAAGCCTGTTCCCTTCCACCGACTGCGTAAGGACAACACTGTCCACTGTGCCACTCTCGCTTGGCCTCATTGTGACCGATGTATCCCTCAGGTAGAGTCCATGAGCCTCTATTCCCTTGTACTCTTCACTGAACCTCGGCGGACTGAGCCTTGCTATTACCACGTCTCCTCCCTTTAGATCGGCATTAGCATATGCAACACCATCGCTCTCTAGGTTCCTATAATATTTCTCCCCCTTATAACCCCTTACATTGCTGTCAGGAGACGGTATCTCGAACTTATCCTTCAACCCGCCCAAGTACTGCTGCGCCTCAGCTTCATAAAGCCTGTAAAAGTATGACCTTCCTATGCCCCTCTCAATGCTTGCCCGATTCATCACTATCGCGTCTTCAATGTTGTAACCCTCAAAGCTGAGCACAGCTACAACGGCATTAAACCCTGTTGGGGCACTGTCCATATTAAGCAGCTTTACAGACTTGGTCGTAACCATAGGCTTCTGCGGGTACTCGAGCATGTGCTGCCGCACATAGAGCGCCTCATTGATGTTTGCAATCGAAAATCCAAGGGCCTGCTTTGCCATTGCTGATTCGTAAGTGTTCCTAGGGGATTGGTTATATTCGGGGAACGGTATTATCGAAGCCACAGCCCCGAGCATTGCCGGTGGATATATTTCCATATGGGTAGTCTCTGCGCTTATATGGTATTCATCTATTGCAACCAGACAGTTCTCCTCTTCATCGGCGTCAATCAATTCCACTACCCCATCCAGAAGGAGGTCTCTCCAGTTTATTTCACCCCTTTCGATCCTTTCAACATGTTCATCGGTAAGTTTCGGCTTTCCGTCCTGTACAATAGCCAGTGGCCTCATCACCCTGCCAGAGTTCGCGCTTACCATCAACCTTTTCTCGCCGCGGGAGTCAGTTGGATAGTAAACGGAAATACTCACATCGAACGGAAGTTCGCCCTTTCTCCTCATATCTTTCAGCTTTTTCGCTGCAGAATCAGCATCCTCCGTGTAACCGATCAGCCTTCCCTCAAAGAAGACTTTATATCCCTTTTCGGTCATGACCTTCTCAATCTTCTCTTTGATGCTGGAAAAATCATGTGAAACGGAAATTACAGCGGAAAGAGCTAAGTTCTTTACCAGGCCGCAATTGCTTCCTTCAGGCGTCTCTGTCGGGCATATTCTGCCAAACTGTGTACCGTGCAGTTCCCTTGCCTCAAAGTTGGGCTGGGTCCTGCTTAAAGGTGACTGGATTCTCCTGAGATGGCTTATGGTGGAGAGCCTGTTTGTCCTATCCAGCAACTGGGTGATTCCGACTCTTCCTCTGCCCCAGTTTCCTGTGGCTATTGCATTGGTCACCTTATCTGTTATGATTCCAGGCCTGATCACTGCCTGAACGACGCTTGGGCCCTTTTTCTGCCCTGCCCTGTCCAGCTGATACTTCATGTCCCTCGTAAGGTTTCTCATGCTTGTCCTGAAAATATCAGCCAATTGCTCACCTGCGAACTTGATAACTTTATTTCCATAATGGTCACGGTCATCCTGATGCACATACCCCAGTTTAAGCTGTATCAGCTTGCTTGCCATTTCTGACAAAAACATCGCCTTGTCGAACCTCTTTGCAGGCTCCCTCCCGAGGTGCGGAAGCAAGTATGCGTCGATGAGCTGTTCGGCTCTCTTTATCCTTATTTCATCCACCTGGCCGTGTGCGATCCTGTTACCAATATACATTATGGCATCTGGCTGTGAAAGCACACCTTCGGACTTCTCGAGGCTTGGCACCATTTCGTCCTGTATTTCCTCCATTGACGATACTGCCTGCGCTATGTCGGCATCCTTTGTGACACCCAGAGCACGCATCAGGACCACATAGGGGATCTCCGTGGGCATGACTGGTATCCTCACATAAATGGCATTATCATTCTTCATGAACATGTCAACCTTTGACCTGAACCCGACAATGGAAGAATGCACAACCGACCTAAAAGTTATAGCACTACCGGGCTTTTCCCGACTGACCAGTATCTTGTTTGGAGACATGTCCTCGAGCCCGATTATTATCCTCTCGCTTCCATTTATTATAAAATATCCACCCGGGTCGTTAGGATCCTCACCGACATCTATCAGTTCCTGCTCCGATAGACCATGAAGCACGCATATGTCCGACTTGACCATGACCGGCAAGTTCCCGATATAAGATTTGAACGGCCGGTTTATGGAGGGGTCGCTGTCTATTATCTGCATGTTAAGGTACAGCGGTGCAGCATAAGTAAGGTTTCTTAGCCTTGCCTCGCGGGGCTGTATGTAGTTTTCCGACCCGTCGTGCTCAGTTACCCTCGGCCTCCCTACTTCAATTTTGCCCAGTTTTATCTTATAATTCCCGAAATTGGTCTCAACATCTACCTCTCCTATTTCGTCAATTATACTCTGAATTCCCCTTCGAAGAAACTCGTTGTACGAATTCAAGTGCTGCCTGGCTATTCCCTCCGATTTCAGCATGTTTTCGATCATTGACCAACGTCTTTCAAAAACCGGTTTCATTCTTCCACCACCAGCCTATAATACTCAGAGGTCCCAGCGGTATCACTTGACCTTATAATCTTTAATATGTCCCCGGCCTTGGCACCAATTGCCCTTACGACCGGGTCAGCAGCACGTATTTTGGGGAGTTGATCATGCTTTGCATGATACATTTCAAGCACAACTTTTGCCTCTTCGGGAGACAGAACAACATGTTGCGGAACATACATATGTTTTAAAATATCAACTTTAGAAGACATACTCATTATTTCGCCAACTATGGCTTCAACACTTGTGAATATTTAAGCTTTATGGTCAATATTTT
>JBMFTE010000017.1:0-17697 GCA_049967195.1 Nitrososphaeria archaeon | reverse complement strand
GAGACCACCGCGGCCATGCTGGAGTATTTAAAAAGTATTCCGCACGTGGTTGTGAGCCTCATCGAAGAAGAGGGACGCGCCCAGCTTTAGCCGGGCGTAGTTCACAATATGAAAATAGCTTAAATGTGCCCTATTGCGCATTTAGCCCATCAGAGGTGGTTGCTTATGCGTCATCTATCAGTATTTTTAATTGCCGGTAGTGGCATAGCAGATTATGCAAAAACTATAAACAAATTCCAAAAATGTTAATAAATTATATTAATTAAACTCCCTGCATGTCAGCACATCCATCATTGTCTGATGAGCAAAAAATAGCCCAAGCGATACAACAGTTAACTCCCCTTTTAAACAATAAAGGAATTCCGCGAAATCTTAGGCTGTTGCTAAAGGGCACATTAGACCAGCTACAGAACAAAGGCACTGGCCCCGCAATAAAAGCAGCAAATACTGTTAGTACATTAGAGGAAATATCCCAAGATCCAAATATACCGTCTCATATACGAGTTTTAATTTGGAATATAATGTCCCTTCTAGAAACAATAAGGGATTGACATACTTTATAAGCTAAAGCGTTGGAGTCTTTTGGGTTTTATTTTCAAAGCATCATAGCTGGGGGCTTCTTCCTCCCCTTCGCCCGTAACAACCATCCACAGTAGATATTGAGAAGCGTGGAGTGGTATTTTTTAACGTATAATGTAACACACTTTGAATTAGTTCACGTTAGAACTGCTGCCTCAGGATGTAATTAACCTGGTTGTACAGATTCTTTGATATATGGTACAGATTCGAGACCGTGTTATTTTCCCTGATATAGACCTGTTCAGTCCTGGTTACCTTCATATTCAACTTACATTATTAATAACATTAGTGTATACTATAATATAAATGTACCTTTTTATTGACTGGTGCTGTTAACTTTAGACTAAGGTTTATTTCTAGCGGGACCCTATTTCTGGCAAATGCTGAATACACAAACCAGAAACAGGACTCCAATAGTAATTATTTTCTATGCCTTATATCTTTATTTCTCAAGTTTGAGCTTAAGGAAAGCTTCCCATGTGCTTGAGCCGATAATAAAGAGGAGTCATGTAGCAATATGGAAGTGGATACAGAAATATTCATTTGTGCTGAATTCTTTTGATGTAAGCAGAAAAGATGTCAAGGTCGTATTCATAGATGAGACTGAAATAAACGTTGGAGGAAAGAAAGCGTGGTTATGGGTTGCGTTTGAGCCAAACCTCAAGGCATTTCTTTCTTTTCGCATTAGCTGGCACCAGAACTCGCTAGATGCATATTATTTAATCATCAAGCTGATTAAAAAGTACGGTAAGAAGCCAACATACACAGATGGAGCTCTATGGTACGTAGATGCGTGCAGGTGGGCCGGAGTTGATCACTTTGTTTATGGCCAGAGCTTGAAGAACCTCATGGAGAGAATGAACGAATACATAAAGGACAGGACAGAAGCTTTTGACGACCTTTTCCCGAGCAAAAAGTTCAGCTTTAAAACAGTAAAGAACTGGATCGCTTCGTTTAGATTCTTCTACAACTTTGTGTTCACTAATGAGGACCTTGGGCACGCGCCTCTATCTGATGACCTTTTGCCAGAATGGTTGAGGATCATCTCATTGATAATAAGCCTGAGGTGATCAGAATGAGCTTAAGTTAACGGCACCTATTGACTATACTAAAACTTTTAAGGCTGACATTAAGAATATATATTTAAATGGAAATTTCCGATGAGGCGAAGGTGGAAGCCGTTCTTTTCACTGCAGGGAGGCCCCTTTCAATAGAGGAAATATCCAAATTAACGGGGGTAGGTAAAAGGAGGACAGAGGAAGCAATTAAGAAGGTTGGGAGTAACTTGAAGGAAAGGTCTTATGCACTGGAGTTAGACGTTATCAACAGCATGTACATAATAAGATTAAAGCCAGAAATCGTTGATGTGGCAAGGAAGGCTTCTTTAAAGCCATTTCTCTCTAGATCAATTATGAGAACGTTGACCATTATAGCGTTTTATCAACCTGTATTATCAGCAGATCTAGTTCAAAGAAGAGGCAGTTTGGTGTATACTCATCTCAAACTGCTTGAAAAACTCGGATTTATATCATATAAAAGGGATGGGAGAAAAAAGATATATGAGACAACTTCATATTTTTACCGGTTTTTTGGCATTCCTGAAGACCGCCAGGTTCTTAAGGAAAAACTTTCATCTTACTTGTGAAAAGCTTGTGTGTACAATGATGCTCTTGCAAGCTTAAAGTCGGTTAAGAGCTTGAGGAAAGCGGCAAATCATTAGTGAGATACACGGACTTCCCCCAGGAAATTTACATAAATGTGATAGACTTTATATACCATTTTTACAATTTGTCAGATGCTTTCGGCTTATATGTCCAGGCTCTACCCAGAGCATGGGAAAGCCATAAACAATCAGCTGCAAGGAGCTCTATAACATACCACGAAAGGCTTGAGCACTGCTCTGACCTACGCCGAACAACAAGCTGCCAGAAATGAAAACCCAGAATTGACAACAAGAATCAGGAAAAAAGTTTCTCATGCTGTGGACGAACTCATGATAGCAGCATGGGAAGCTCACATACTTCAGCGTGAGATAATGTCACTGCGCCATGTTTATTAGACCGCAAAAGGTCTAAATGCGCATGGTACTTGTAAAGGTAAGTCGCATAACTGGTATCACGGATCCGGTAACTGGAAATGCAGGAAGGCAAATAGAATTTACTGAATACTCGTCTCCACCAGTTCCAGGAGATGACATGACCAGAACAATGATGTACCAGCTACAATCAATGCTGCCAGTGCAACTTATAAAGGATATGTGGACACCTAAGATGGTGCTCTTTTTAAAGGAAAATGAGTACTTGCAATTGGGAATGCCATTTGAAGTTAATGATATATACGAAGTAATCTTTGAAAATGGAAATATATCATTTAAAAGGGCAACCGCCGACAGATGAGTTCAGTATTCGACTTTATGTTCAATGAACTATGCCAGAAAGGGTGTTTTATCGAAGTATATGGCGAGAGTGGATCTGCTAATGAACAGCTTTTGATGAGTATAGCAAAGGAGGCAACGCTGTATAATATATTTTCGTTATACGTTGACAGTACTGGACGCTTCAGACCAGAAAGAATACTGCAAATGGTGAATAGCGATAACCTTTCAATACTTAAAAACCTGGATTTCCTTTCAGCAACGGATTCTGCTGGACTGGTTGATAGGATTAACAAAATACTCTCATTAAACAAATACGATCTGATAATATGGGATGGTCTGGTTTATCCGTTTTATGAAACTTCCAGCAGCCATAAGCTAGGCTTGATTAGCAGGTTGCTTTCAATATATGCAGTTAGCGGGCACAAGGTAATAGTGTCTGACCCACTTGTTGGAATAACAGGGCTTCCGGCTGGGCACACTTATACAGATCCATACGTGCATTCGCGACCATTTTTAAAAAGGGAAGGAAACAGGTTCTTTATCGAGGGAACCGGGTTCAAAAAAGAATATAAGGTAACTTCAAATGGCGTGTTTATGGCATAAAAGTTATCGAAAACACTTCCGGTAAGGGCCAAATTTTGTGTACGTTTATTAAACAAGTTGCTCTGGCATCGATAATTCTTAAATAGTCTCCGGTAATATATTTGGCATGATCTTTTTGGCAAAGATACTAAAAAATGAATACAGGGATTCCGTTTTTCTTATGCGTATAAATGATCAGGTTGAAAGGATGCCAGGCGTAAAGAGGGCTGCAGTCATGATGGGCACGGACGCCAACAAGGACCTTATGAAGGAAGCTGGCCTTTATATAGATCAGGTTAAGGATGCAGGGCCAAACGATCTTGTAATTGTCCTTGAAGCTGATGACAGAGGCTCTGCTGAAGAGGCGTTGAACAAGGCACAGGAACTTACATCCAAGGTTGAAAGGGAAACCAGAAGCGAAGAAGAGCCTTACAGATCATTAAGAAGTGCTGTTGCATTTGAACCAGATATTGATTTGGTTTTAATTTCTACCCCTGGCGAATATGCTTACAGGGAAGCCATGCGATCACTTCTGCTTGGTAAGCACGTAATGGTATTCAGCAGTAATGTTCCAATAGAAAAGGAAGCTAGGCTGAAGGAGCTTGCAGAAAAGAAAAACCTGCTTGTAATGGGTCCCGATGCAGGTACGGCCATAGTAAGCGGTGTAGGCCTTGGATTTTTCAATGTAGTAAAGGAGGGGCCAGTTGGGATTGTGGGTGCAGCAGGTACAGGAATACAGGAAGTGTCTTCCGTGCTTGGGCTTTCTGGGGTTGGAATATCTGCAGCCATAGGAACCGGTTCTAACGATATCTCAGAAATAATAGGCGGAAAGACAATGCTTATGGGGCTAAACATGCTTGATCTGCATGCCGGGACAAAAACTATTACTATCATTTCAAAGCCTCCAAGCAAGTCTGTAGCGGAAAAAGTGGTTCAGAGAGCGCATGAAAGTAAAAAACCAGTTATATTGAACTTTATTGGGAATGAGGATTTTAGCCCGTCTGGAAATGTTGATTTTGCATTTACGCTTGAAGACGCTGCTTATAAGAGCCACCTAAAGGCAACAGGAAAAGAAATGAAATTGGCGGACTGGGTGAATCCTGATAAGTTGAAAGAGGCGGAAGACATGCTCCGCCCTGATCAGAGATTTGTCAGGGGTTTATTTTCTGGTGGCACGATAAACTATGAATCTCAAGCAATTTTTAAAAGGGCCGGAAGAACAGTTTGGTCAAATTCGGCTCTGGACAAATCAAAGAAAATAGGGGGTTTTGACATTTCCAGAGATGATACATTCATTGATATGGGGTCCGAAGAATATGTAAGGGGAATACCGCACCCAATGATCGATTTCAGATTTAGAAAAGAGAGGATTTTAAAGGAAGCAGGGGATCCTTCAGTCGGTGTGATATTGCTAGATATAATTTTAGGATATGGTGCAAATATGGACCCGGCATCAGAGATAGCTGATTCAGTTAGCAGGGCTAGGGCCATTAATAAAAGCTTGATATTTATATCGTCAATAGTTGGAACCGAAAACGACCCGCAGAACATCAACAAACAGGTAAAAACACTTATGGATGCAGGCGTCATTGTAACTCCCACAAGCGCAAGAGCTGCTGATATGGCGCTAAAAATTATTGAGAGGAGGTGGAAAGCTTGAGCTCCAGCATAATCGGCAAAAGGGTCAAAGTTGCAAGCGTTGGTCTAGACAGTTTCTTTAATGACCTTAAGAATGAAGGGGCTGATGTGGTTAAGGTTGACTGGAAACCACCTGCAGGAGGAGCTCCAGCAGCGCTTAAAGTGCTTGAAGAGCTGGAGGATGAAGAAGTGGATCAGGCAAATTCAAAGGCAATAAGTGCAATATTGAGCGCTGAGCCCAAGTTAGTTGGAATGGCAATTGCAAAGGATGTAATTCCAGAATTAAATGGAATGTCCCTGTCTCATTCAGGTCCTCCAATCAAGTGGGAAAGGATGTCGGGGCCAATGAAGGGTGCCATAATAGGGGCGGCAATATACGAGGGATGGATAAAGAACGAATCAGAAATAAATGAGTTGATAAATGAAGAACAAATAAGGTTCATGTCAGACCATGACGTTTCAGCTGTAGGACCAATGGCTGGAGTAATATCACCTAATATGCCGGTTTATATAGTGCAAAATGCAACAGCGGGCAACAAGGCATATAGCAATTTTAATGAAGGCGTTGGGAAGGTTCTGAGGTATGGAGCTTACGGAAAAGAAGTTATAGACAGGCTTAACTGGATGAAAGAAACGCTGTATCCAATGTTCAAGGAAAGCATTTCAAAAATGGGACCGCTTAGCCTGAAACCCATAATGTCACAGTCCCTGCAAATGGGTGATGAATTGCATACAAGAAATGTTGCAAGCACATTACTCTTCATTAAGGAAATAGCACCTTATATGGCTGGTGGTGGTTTCACCCCAAGCCAGATCTCTCAGGCAATTTCATTTATGGGTGGGAACAATCTGTTCTTCCTTAACTTAGCTATGGCGGCAGGCAAGGTTACCATGGATGCTGCTTCTGGAATAAACAAAAGCACTATAATAACCGCATTAACCCGTAATGGAACTGATTTTGGAATAAAGGTTAGCGGGCTTGGCAAAGAATGGTTCACTGCACCAGCCCCAGTTCCAAAGACACTTTTCTTCCCTGGGTTTAAGGAAGGCGACGCAAATCCAGATATAGGGGATAGCGCAATAATGGAGACAAACGGGTTTGGGGCGTTTTCATCTGCTGCATCCCCTGCAGTAACACAGGTTGTAGGTTCATCTGTTTCTGAAGCTATCAGAGTAACCAGAAGGATGTATGAAATAACAGTTGCCAGAGATAAAAGTTTTCCCATACCTGTACTTAACTTTGAAGGCATACCAAGAGGCATAGACCTGAGGTTGGTCATAGAGACCAGTATATCGCCTACAATTAATACAGGGGTGGCACACAGACTGCCCGGCATGGGTACAGTTGGATTTGGCATTGTAGATGCTCCACTTGGGGCATTCGACAAAGCATTACAAAGGTTTGGACAGATTGCATGAACTTTAAAATGTCCATACTGGTTAGAACCGACCTAAAAATGGGAAGGGGCAAGATGGTGGCTCAGGGTGCGCATGCTGCAGTGGGCGCTGCCGTGGAATCATTAAAAAGAAAACCAGAGTGGTTTGAGCAGTGGGAGATGGGTGGTGCAGCAAAGATAGCCCTGAAAGTGGAATCTCTTGAAGAATTAATGCAATTAATTCAAAAAGCTAGAAGCCTCGGAATAACCTGCTTTACTGTGGCTGATATGGGATTAACTCAGGTGGAACCGGGAACTGTTACAGCAGGAGCGATAGGGCCGGCTCCAGAAAACTTAGTTGACCAAGTAACTGGAAAGTTAAAACTGCTATGATTCCCGGTGCGTCATCCAGAACTTTAAACCCCTACCTGATAAGTGGTAAAATCAAGGCTTTACCTGAAGATTTTACGGTATCTGAGGTCATAAAAAAAGGAATTGATTTTAAAAATGGTAAGCACCTACTTGGTGTTGTAGAAAAAAAAGGCGTAGACCACAGTGAAGTTGTCCGGCTGCTCGGGGGGTCAGCGAACTATCTTGGGATCAAGGACAAGGGTGCACTTGCATATTTTTTTGTCTCATTTAAGCGGGTTAAGGTAAATGGTTTCAGTGCAGAAGGGGTTAAACTCAGGATAGTTGGGAAAACCAGAAGAATACTAGGGAGAAGAATGTTGTTGGGAAACGCATTTAGGATAAAAATAAAATCGTGTAACTGTAATGCAGCCGCATTCGAGTACTGGAAAAATATGATGAAGGCATGGCAGGTTCCGAATTACTATGGACCACAGAGATTTGCGTCTAACAACCTGAAAATTGGCCAGGCAATTATAAACAGGAACTTCTCAGAAGCGGATGAGCTGATTGCCGCGGACGGCCATGGGGGATTAAAGAAAGCCCCGCTTTGGCTTAAAAAATTTTACGTGCAATCTTACCAGTCTTATCTTTTCAACAGGGAGGTTGCAAAGATCATTGATGGAGAAATTAAAGGTGAGTCAAAGAAAATAGAGATAGACGAATTGCCTGTTTTTAAGGGCCATACAGACGCAGGGTACCTTGCTGGATATGGGTTCAGGGATTTCGGGGACAGTTATTCTAAGTCGTTGATAGAAGTGGCAAGAGAGGAGGGAATAAAATTCAGGCATTTTTACATAGACGAAATGCCTGAGCTGAGTCAGGAAGGGGGAATCAGACCCGCAGGCCTCCCGGCTTCACTGGTAAGTTATTCGATCGACGGCAATAGCGCAACAGTAAGGTTTGTGCTGAACAGGGGAAGCTACGCCACGGTTGCGCTGAGGGAACTTCTAATTGAAAATGCATGATTTTTATTAAAATAAACATAAAAAGCTTAATATTAACCTTTGCATAGGAACAGGTATGAAGTTACCATGGTCCCATAACAGGCAAAAGCTGGCATTTGAATCTGAGCTTGATGACGCAAAAAAGAAATTAAAATCCCTCAAGTTTGAACGGGACCTGCTGTCCCAGATGATACTTCGGGTTTATGAATCAAAGGATATAGATGATGAAGATAAAAAGTATCTGCTCAGCAAGTACAAATCGTCGTTAAAGGAACTCGAATCACAGATAAACACTTATTCCGCCATGGTGGAAGTGCGCGAGCTTGAAAATGCAAGGGAGGAACTGGTTAACCTGTTTAACAGCAAAATCTCCCAGATAGATAAAAGAATAGATGAACTGAGTAAGACTGTGGGCGGATTATCTGCGGTTAATCAAATAAAGACCGAAGAACAGCCACTAAGGGAGAAAAAGGAGGAAAAAAAGGAAAAACTAAAGGATGAAAAGACAGAAAAGGAGGAGGACAAACTTGAGGAACTTTATAAAGAAGTAAACACAGTACTTGAAAAGCTCGAGCAGATAGAAATACAGTAATCTGGCCAGCATTCGGTAACTGAATAATATTTTATAGCAGGCACGTACTAAGGTAACGCAATGTCAAAAATTAAATTGGCAATAGTGGGGTTTGGAAATGCTGGAATTTACCTTGTTAACGGGATTTACAATTTAAAGGTCAACTTGTGGCACAAAACTGTAGGCGGGCTAACTAACAGAGACATAGAAGTTGTAGGGGCATTTGACATTGATTCAAAAAAGGTTGGCAAAACCGTAAATAATATTGCTGGAATTGGTCCTGACATAGAAATACTTCCGTCCCTGTCTTTTAAGGAGGAAGTAGGAAGGGAAATTGCCGGCAAAATTAAAATAAACAGTGTAGAAGCAAACGAAGTGGAAAGGCAAATAAAAAAGATTTCTCCGGACATAATTTTGAACACGATAAGCTCAGGGCAGGACAGGGCTACAGCAGAAATAGCTAAAATATCATCAAGAATGGGGTGTTCTATGATAAATGCTACTCCAACGCTTTTGATTGATCAGCCAAACCTGATTTCGGCTTTTAAAGATTCAAAGAGTATAATTGCAGGAGATGACCTTCAGAGCCAGATAGGTGGCACGTGGCTGCACAGGGTCATGCTCTTGGCTTTTAAAAAGTGGGGTACGAGTGTAATCAAATCTTATCAATTGGATGTAGGGGGATCACTTGAAACACTCAACACGCTTGATGAAAGAATAAGAGAAAAAAAGAAGGAAGTAAAGGGGGAAGCGGTTGCTGGCGAAGATGAGCGTTCAACGGTTGTAGCTGGCACGACAGACTACATACCATTTCTGGGAGACTGGAGAATTAGCCATTTTTACATGGAAATCAGCGGCCCTTTAAATGAAAAATTTACTATTGATGCAGAATATAAAACAAGGGATGGACCAAACGCGTTAAACGTAATTCTCGATGTGACTCGCGCGATTGCTCATGAAAGATCTCGGGGTATTTACGGCACAGTTGAAGCCATAAACTCTTACGGCTTTAAGAGTCACAGTAAGAATACAGATATATTTTCATCGCTTGAAGCATTTGAAAGGAAATATGTTAATGAGAGCACTTCTCAAGCGTAAAGTTTTTATTCACATATTTCATAATTCATGTTGAGGCGAAAAATAAATGTCAACTCAATATAATAAGGGCCAGACATGGGGAGCGTTAAAGAAGGCATGGAAAGCTTACAAGATAGCCAAGGTTCAGAACGACAAGGCAAAAATGCTTGAGTACGCGAAGAGGATAAGAACTCTTCAGGAAGAACTCGGGCTTCCAAAGGCGAGTTTCCCAGAACTAAACTTGTCGTAAAAACTGAATATAAATTTTTTTTTGATCCCGTAGCTCAGCATGGATAGAGCGTCGGCCCTCTAAGCCGGAGGTCGCGGGTTCGAATCCCGCCGGGATCGTTTGCATGGTTTCTTCTTTATTTCAAAAACTCTTTTATTTTAGCGTATTTTCTTATTTATAAATGAAAATAAAGGGAACCACCGTGCTAATCACCGGTTCAGCCACGAGGCTGGGAAAGCACATGGCAATGCACCTTGCAGCCAAAGGCTCAGATACCATAATAATACATTATAACAAATCACAGGTGGACGCGTACAAGTTAAAGGAAAATCTTGAGAAGCTGGGTGCAACGTCAATGGTTTTGCATGGTGACCTTTCAACGATGGAAGGGATAAAATCTTTCTTAAGTGAATGCAACAAAGCATGCAGAACCATAGACATATTGGTAAACAGCGCATCTGATTTTATTGCGGCGCCATTGCTAAACGATGACGTATCCAACTATATGTCATCAATAGTTGTTAATGGGCTTGCACCGCATGCCCTAATTGTATGGGCATACAAAAATGCCGGACTGAAGAAGTCGGTCAACATACTTGACGCATCACCACGGCTATATGCTAGAGACAGGTACGGCTACTATTTGGGAAAGTCGTTGTTGGAAAAAGTTACAGAAATTCTAGCGACTGAACTTGCTCCAGATGTATGTGTCAATGCAATAGCCCCCGGCTACATTTTACCGCCTGCTGGAACTTCCACAAATTATTCGAGGGTGCAAAGCATACCTCTTAAGAGAAGGGGTACAATTTCTGAATTAAATATGGCGCTAGATTTTTTGATTGAAAATGACTATATAACAGGGCAGATAATTTATGTAGATGGTGGCGCGCATCTTATGAGTGATGGAATTGATAGATGAAACTATCATAAGTATAAATGGACTGGCAGTCTACTGTGTAATAGGGGCAAATGAATGGGAGAGAAACATCAAGCAAAAGGTAATTGTTGATATAGATTTGTGGGTAGATGAACTGGAGGCTATCAACTCAGACGAGCTTGAAGACGCCGTGAATTATAAAAAACTCAAAGATGGCGTCCTGCAATTTGTTTCTGCATCATCATACCATTTGATTGAAGCCTTGGCCTACAATGTGGCCAAATTGTGCCTGAAGGAAAATAAAGTAAAAAAGGTCAGGGTGAAAGTGTCAAAACCGGGGGCCATTTCATATGCGGAAGAGGCAGCCTTTGAGATCATCTTAAAGAAATAGATTTTTTAAGATCCGAATTATTTTACTGATCATAAAACCATCGCTTTTAAGCAATGGATCACCAACGTGTTTCTGTTCTTAAAAATAATGCAACGCTATTAACTAAAAGTGCAGAATACGGGAATATTCAGGCTGAAAAATTGTTAATCCGGTACAAATTCAGCAATTGACAAAAGGCCCTGGGTAACCATTAATGCCCGTGGATGGCCGCAGTACATGCTAGAATACCTATTCCGCACATGACTGCGAGCCTCATCGGTGAAGCGCCCGGTTTTAACTGTGCGTAGTTCACAATCATGGTGCATCGCCGGATTTTTGCAAACTATCGAAAGGTAGCTGGGAAGCAATCAGACGTTGGTTACATTACGCGTCAGGTTCAGGAAGGCGTCAAACCTCTTATCCTTTTCCTGAGCCGTAGCTATGACCGTCTTTTTGTCATTTATTATAAGCTCAAAAACGCTGCTTCTAATTTCTTCGGAAAGGAAGGAAAACGGTTCATCAAGCAGAATCACCTTGGCCCTGCTAAGCAAAACTGCTGCTATTTGAATTAGCCTGGCCTGGCCTGCGCTCAGCTTCTCACCTTTAACATCAAGTAGCCGTGCAAGTTTCAGTTCTTCTATCAGTTCATTGCCGTGATCTGGGTCAGCCAGTTTCAGGATTTCTTTTACCTTTAAATTGGGTATCATTGCGGGACTCGCAGGCTGGTAAGCCACCCCCCTTTTTTCAATTGGAAGGGAAGAAATTTCTACTCCATCTATCGTTAATGAACCTCTGGTCTTTAAGGTTCCCAGAATGCCAAGAAGAAGGGTGGTTTTGCCTACTCCATTAAGGCCATAGACCAGTAGCTTCTGATGGTCATCAAGGATCAGATTTATGGGACCCAGTTGGAAATCACCTCTAACTATCTTAAAATCCGCCATTTTTAACTTGCTCAATCTGCCCTTTTACTTGCGAAATACAAGAACAATGTAAGCAGCATCGAAATTAAAAGCATTGCTGAAGAATATCTGAGGGCTGGCAGCAAGCCATATGTCTCGTACTTGTACCATATGAAAACTGTAGCCGGGCTCACAAAGCTGAATAGTGGTGCCATGGTAACTGTGTACGTAAGGATGATCAATGAGCCAAATTCGCTTAACGCCCTTCCAAGGCTGATCATGCTTACGCGCATTACTGACCCAGATGACATTGGAAAGACCACCTTAGTGAAAGTCTTTAACCTATCATTGCCTAGGCTCATTGCAAATAGCTCATGCACCTGATCCATGCGCTCAAAATACTCCTTCATTGCCATGATATAGATTGGTGCTGAAACAAAAAACATGGCAAGCGCCATGCCAAAGAACGTATTGACCGGATTCATATATTTCGTCAAAAAGTATATTGGCGATATCGGTGAAAAGGTAATAAGAAGCATGATGCCAACCACTGTATGTGGGATTGAAATGGGAGAAAGCAGCAGGTCATAGGCAGAAGACTCCCACCTTACAAGCTTTCTTGCGAGAGAATATGCTACAGGTGTTCCAAGCAGGACATTGATAAGCGTTGCTGCTATAGCTGCCAAGAACGTAAGTGCTAGAGAATCTATAAAACTTTTGTCAGAAAACGCAGTTACAATTCCACTTAAGCCACTAAGATAGAATAAAATAACTATAGGAACCAGAAATACGGCCATTGTAAAATACAGTGGCAGGATGAGCAGTTTTTCTCTCATTTCAGATCAAGAATAGTTGAATTAATATAATAACGAAGTGGTGCAGGAACTGATGAAACATTTCCAAAGATTATAGGCCTTTCAAGTGGGGCTATACCATAACTTTTCAAGAGCATCCTTCCCTGAGGCGAAATTATATAAAGCGCAAGGATGGCACCCTGTGTTTTATCCTGAGAGCGGTTTGGTATGGTAAAGCAAAGGTAGATCGGTGCCCCCTTTAGCGTCACGCTCTGACCATCTGAAACTATTGTCACAGCAGATTTCTGGTAAAATTTGCTGTAACTAGCATTTCCGAGGTTTATCATGGATGGCAAAATAATGTACGGTATGTGCTGTTCAATGGCGGACGACCTGTATATTGCTATATCAAAATTTATAGTGCCTGATTCCAGATAGGCAAAGAGGGCTGAACCTGATGTAACCTCATAAAGCTTTCCGGTTGAGTTAAGGTAGTTCAGCTCTGAGGTGTAATAGGTTATGTTGCTGTAAAGCATAATCCCTGAAAGCTGAAGCATCATAAGTGCCCTGTAACCCTCAGGATCTGTGTTTGGGTTTGATGTTCCTACCGTGGCCTTGCCCGACAGGATAATTGACAAAAGTTCGGAAAGATACTTCTCTTCTAGCGGCATATTGTTGTTTACTTCGGCCTGATAAAGGCTCTGGTTTAGCGCGGAAACTGCAGCACTGTAACTAGGCGACACGCCAATGACCATCTGGTCCCCCGCAATGGCAACATACCAGGAAGATATGTTTCTGGGATAAAGCAAGTCCTGTATCACTGAGGGGTCTATGGAAAGGAAAAATGAATATTGGCTGGGGGATAGTATTATCCTCTGTGCTGCAGCAACAGATCCCATGGCTGTAACTGAACCGCTGATACCAGCATCTGAAATCGCTGTTTTGAGAAATGGGGCATAAAGAGAAGCAGCTATGGTATTGAACTGCGGCTTAGAAATTTGGGAATATCCTTCATAGTAAGAAATGCCACTGAACAAAGCAATCAGCAGTATTACAGCGATTCCCTCGTACCTGTTCATGGAAGCATTGTAAAAACAAACATATTTAAATTTTTATAAATTGTAAACATATTAGGTTAATCAGTTTCAGCGGCGTTTCTTATCCCTTCAAGCAATTCTTTAACCTTTATAGCTGGATCGGTTGCCTTCATTACAGCGCTTGCAAGTCCAACGCCATCAGCCCCCAGCTCAATAGATTTTTTGGCGTCCTCAAGGCTGGTAATCCCAGCACCAACCAGCAGCAGTCCCCTGCCTGCCCTTTTTATTTCAGCGACAGAGCTTACCACTACTTCAGGCCTTGTGTTCGAGACTGAAATACCACTGCCTATAAGCTCAGGAGGCTCTACCAGGACGGCTGTGGCCCCTACCATTGCCGCTGGAGCCACCAGCTCATTTCTATCGACACATACCACTGATTCGAGGCCAACTGATGATAATCGCTTAACTGACTCCGCAACATCGTTGAATCCAATTCTTTTTTCGCTGTGGTTGATAAGTGAACCAGCCGCGCCCAATTCTGCTATCATCTCTGCTGTAATGTACCCTGTATAGGCACCAGGAGGTACCGGGTCAATGTGCTGTGCAAAGACCGGAATCGATACCGATTTTGAAATATCTGATATTGAAACAGCTGGGGCGCAAAGTATCACTTCAATATCGTGATACTGTTCTGATATGTGCTCAATTTGCTTAGATATTTCAATAGACTTCTTTCCATAAGAATTATCATATGCCTTGTAATTTATCAGCAGCACCGGTTTTTTCATAATCAATCCCCAAGCTGGTCAATGGGTTTTGATGAAAAAAGGATCTCCTTCAGTTCTTTGCTAAATGCGGGATCGTTTCTCCTTAACCATTCCAGTAGCAGCGATGCATGCTCCTTTTCATCGTCACGGTTGTGTGCCAGCACAGCTTTCAGGTCACCATTATCTGTCGCGCTTATCCTTTCATCATAAAACATGATTGCTTCAATCTCTTCTATGAGTGACTGCCTTGCCCTGCTCAAGTCGGCTGTTCTTTTATCGATATGGTTTACATCTTCATATCTTGGCATAGGTTTTTTAAACCTTCCACATTTAAAAGCATTATTATTTACTGATTGTAAAGCCATAGCTTAAAAGAGATGGTTTCGAAATAGAATAAAAGAGGAAACTGTTTGGTCTTCACGGTGCAGCATTTGAATTTAAGCAGTAATGTTATTAAATGCCGGTTTTATAAAGTGTTCCATGGCCATATTTAAGAAGGAAAGGAAGTACAACCAGAAAGTTGACCTTAACGAAGTCATAAACAAGTTTGCAGGCTATCTGATGGTTGAAAAATGGAAGGTGCAGCAGAATGTGCAGGGGGACAGAGGCGTTATACAAGCGCAGAAAGCAGGAATATTAAGGGACATAGTTACCGCAGACAGGGCCCTGACTTTTACGTTTGAAAGTAGTGCAGATGGGCTAAAAGTAACAACGGGCATTGGAAAATGGGTCCAGAACTTAGGAGTGATGGTATTAGAGGCCGTCTTTCTCTCCGAGTTATTCATCTTGGTGGATGTTCCAGAAATGCTCTGGACAGAACATGTTGAATCAAACCTACTAAAAAAGCTAGACGAAATAGTAAAGGAAAACACAGTATAAAAAATTTTTAGTTATATAATTTTTAGTTAATTTTCCTTAAACTTTAGGTTATGATGAAAAATTATCGCTGTACTGTAATTAATAAAATAAGTTTGATCCTGAGAATACTACACTCGAGTTAAACGATATATATAAATATAGGAAAGGTAAGGATGAGTGTATTATGGCAAGACTACATGCGAGAAGAAAGGGTAAATCCCATAGTAATAGGCCCCCCTTGGGAAGGTCAATTAACTGGTTAAATATTTCTCCTGAAGAGGTTTCAAGTCTGGCGGTTAAATTAAAAAATGACGGTGTACCTACAAGTTCAATTGGTCTTGAACTAAGGGATAAATATGGGGTGCCGGGCATCAAATACGTCACAGGCAAGGGCCTAGTTGATGTGCTAAAGGAAAATAATGTGCAGGATGCTATGCCCGAAGATTTAATGAATCTACTTACAAAGGCTCAAAGGCTAAACAGACACTTGCAGGTTCACAAAACAGATCGAAAAAACAGACATTCACTGGAACTGGTTGAAGCCAAGGTACATCGATTGTCTAAATATTACAAGAGCAAAGGAATTCTTCCTGCTGGCTGGAGATACAAGTCAGTAATAGCCCAGCTTGAATGAGCCCTGATTTTGGTTCCTTAATCAATCTTTTAGATGAAAAGTTAGAAACCATCAAATCACAGGTAAAGCGTGGTCCTTCGCTTATTTATGCAGATGAAACTGTTGATGGTATAATAGCAAGCGCAATTTCCTTTGACTTGCTTAAAAGAATCGGCACCAGGCCAACCGTCAGGTTCATGGGTATAGGCTCGGCAAGCATAGGCGTGCCCGAGTTTTCTGCAGACGTCAGGGTTGGAATTGGATTAAATGCAGGTACGGAAGAAAATGTAATAAACTTGGGCATTAACGGTGAGATATTTGCGGAAAAGTTCGGGTTTAAGGCGAGTGACGCATCGCTTTCCACCCTTGCGCATCTGCTCAGGAACAGAGAATATAAGTCACCGAGCACCCATTACCTTGCAATAGCAGGCTCTATATCAAGCCTGATGGATTCTGGAGATTTCAGGGAACTAACTGGCCTCAATGAAGCTGTTATGGAAGAGGGAATAGCCATGGGAGTATTAGGAAGTGAAAAAAGGATAGATTTAGGGTTTGGATACATTTTGCCTTTGCATAATGCAATCTCAGCATCGGTTGACCCTTATTTTAGGGGTATAACCGGCAACATTTCAGCTTCAGAATCAGTACTCAATGATAATGGGATACCGCTTAAGGCCGAGGACCGGTACCTTACTTTGAAGGACCTAAATGATGACCTTCTTGGGCAGCTGGCGATGGTTCTGGACAAGCACAGCGAGTCAGGGCAGGTAAAGCGCAGTATGTACTACCAGAACACCGTAGACGAATCGTTTTTTGCATGGAATATAAGGGACCTGTCACTTATGCTAGACCTTCTAATCGCTTCAGGGTCCACGTTGATGGCATTTAAACTGGCTTCTAATACAGCCAGCTTCACCGATTATGATGTCGCATGGCGCACATCGATGGAACAGCTAAGGTCAACCATAGATGTAACGAACAGGATTTTAGCAAACAGGGAAAGGATAATAGATGATGGTAGAGCAAAAAGAGTCATTGCAAACGGCATGCTAAACTTTAAGGAATCACTTATGGTCATGAAATGGCTAAGCAGGTGGAAGGGGAACAGTGATCACCCGATAGTTATAGAGACAAGCCAAGGAACGGATGAACTGTTTATAATGCTTATAGACAATGAAGAGCTTGTAAGGAATGCGGAAGAGGTGGGTGAATATTACGGGGCGAGGATAAAGCTGATATATCCATTCCTTTTAGTTTTCGTAAATGTTATTAAAGCCGGGCAATTCTATGAATCGTTTAGAAGCCGTGCCGGGGTCCCCTAATCTGGTATGGGGCAGGCCTGGAGAGCCTGTGGCCATTTCGGCCTTGTGGGTTCAAATCCCACCCCCGGCGCCTTTGTCATCAGATTTTGATTAAAATTTGCAATAAAAAGCATAGCACTATCATGTTGTAGCTTGATTAGGTTATGGTTTCCGTTAACCATGTTAACGTACGCCTTCAGGAGTTATCATCTGTCTGATGCTTAAACTCTTTGGATATAACCCAATACCCCGTACGCGAACGCTTCAGGGATTGCCTTTTTTATCGTATTGTATGCCGCATTGAGGTCAGCATGTATGAGTGTGCCGTTATGTGATTGAAAAATGCCCCTCTTTATGCGTCTGCCCATGTACGTGTCATGCTGTTCCACGCTTTCAC
>JBMFTE010000016.1:0-18297 GCA_049967195.1 Nitrososphaeria archaeon | reverse complement strand
TTATGCAACTAGATCAAAATAATGCAACAAATGATTGTGAACTCAACGTTTATATTAATCAATATCACTTATAAGGTTATTAAATGAACCTTTCTAATGATGGAAAAAAGTATGAAAGCATATATAACAGAATGTCCAGGAAGCTTGTAACAGAAACTTCGGACCTTTCCGACAGGTTCATTCAAAGGCTGGCAGGAATTAGGAAAAATGGCGAAGTCCTTAACACTGTAAAGGGCTTGGATCAGGCTCTTGCTTTTGAGACAGCCCGTAAATATTTTGGGGAAGGCAAATACATCTCGGTGGGCATTGATGGATCAATGGATTACGATGAAAGGCTTGAAACGCTGCTATTTTATGTAAACGCCTCTGCATACAGCGTTCCTTTTACAGTTTCAGGAGGGGGGGTTAAGGTTAATATAAGGGAAATCAGTAGGTCATTAGGCCTTTCTTCATACGCCACCGTCCCCCTATGGCTGGAGGACCTTTCTGATGTGTTCATGAACCAAGAGGCGGCAGAAACCGAATATGATTTTCGTACATCAATAGAAAAAATACCATTTGCCCTTATGACAATGGCTGAGATATGGACTGCGCTGAATTCGGCCAGAACACCAGGCGTCAGACTCATATTTATGGACCGGCCACTTTATGGGACTTATACGTCCGCATTAAAGGATCTCAGGGTAATGCTCAGATCCGGCATTTCCACTTTAACAAAGATAAAGACCCAGTACGGTTCGCCAAGCATGCTCGATATGAGCCTTGCTTCTATAATCGGACCAGGATTTAATGTTCCAAAGAGGACCCCGTACCAGATTTATGACCTTTTAAGCCTGCTGATTGGCAGGGGAAGCTTAAGCGAATCTTCCATTGAGGAGGAGCTTGCCATCAGCCATGAAGATGCAGCAAGGTTACTTGAACGGATCAGTAAAAAGGACACTGAAAGCGGCAGCGAGTTGCTAGATGCTCCTGACGCTTCATCATTAAAGGTTAAGAGCAACGTAAAAAATTACTGGAAGAGGGTTATTTCCGCGTCAGAATATGTAGCAAGGAAGGCATTTGAAACTGATGAACATCCGCTACTGGTCAAGGGTAGTTCCTGGCTTACAATATATGAGCTTAATGCAGTAAATGTTTTTCTGCTGTTTGAGCTGGTGTGGGAATCGCTTAAGAACAGGATATTGCTGGTCGGGATAACAAAGGATACAGCGGCCTCGGACTTTACAAGGTCTGTACTTCCATTTTCCCAATCAGTCGGTATTATAAGAGGGCCATATCTGCCAAGTTTCAGAAACGACAGAGGTTTTTTAACGGTGTTGGCTGCCGTTAACGCAGAAAAGCTAAAAACCCCATGGAGGACGGTCAGCTACGACTCTTCGTTTGCATCGATGAACGGCAATCAGGATGCAACTCCTCTCCTTGGCGCCGCCAGGAAATATATATCGAGGGAGAAATTTTTCGTAAAATCATATTTTCAGTTGAGGACCTTTGTCACAGATCCTCAGATGAGGTCGCCCGTGTTTGCCTATGACAGGCCATTTATTGAAGATTATGATCATGAATTTGTTAAAAGAACCACAGCCAGGAGCAAACCTGGCATTGTTGATGTAGAAATCTTCTTTGAAGGTAGTGGCATAAATAAAATCGACAACCTTTTGCTTTACCTCCTTCTTTCTTCAGATAACCCGGAAGTGCTGGAAGCATACGGTCATAACCAACTGCTTTATATGGCAGATAAGCAGGTAAAATTTGAGATTAAAATGGCCAAGAATGCCCTAAAAGGAATTGCTGACCTGCAGCTCGGATCGCTTTCTAGAAAGGAAAGGATATTTTCTATATCGCGCAGATTCAGGGACCTTCGGGCTGAAAGTGAAAGGCTTAGGGAAGAGGGGGCTGGGAGGGAAGGCAGATGATTGATAGTATATTTGATAAAATGGGCGGTAAGTTTGTAGCAAGGTTGAGGGACCAGTCTACACGGGTTACCCCTGTAAAATCAAAGGAAGGTGAAATGGTGGTTTCTTCCCCTGTTGCCACACTTGAGGTGAAGTTCGATTTTGAAGTGTTTGACAGACTCCATGAACCTTCGTTCATCGGAATAGAGAGAAAATTGCCCTCGGACGTTTCATATTTGATTTATGAAATAGCTACAATAAAACCGGTGCATTTTGAGATGATTGGGCTTGATGAAAGACTTCCAACCGGAATAAGGAAGGAATACCTGCAGACTGTAGGGGAAAGCTGGGGAGTCAGTGATGAAACCTGGATCGATTTGTGGGCTGTACCTACAAAGTACAGTATGACTGTTAGGGATGGCATTCCAGTGTTCAGCAGGGAAAGCGTTGTTCCTCTAGCCGGCTCCAAGGCCTACCTACTATCCAAGCAGACTGTGGAGAAGTTTTTATGCGAGGAAAAGGGGGTTACAGTAGGGAACCTCCTTGGCTTTAACATGCCACTTACCGTAAAGCCTGACTCTCTTGTAAGGTATCACACAGGCATATTTGGATTTACCGGATCAGGAAAATCCAACCTGATGTCATACTTGATAAGGGAAGCGGTTAAATCAGATCCAGAACTGAGCGTTGTTATATTTGATGTATCAGGAGAATATTCAATAAACCTGCTGGATATATTGCTGGAAAATGGGGAAATATATTCAACAGAAAATTTCAGGAATGGAGCAGCTAGCTTTATGGACTCTCAGGCCATCCCCGAAACTCTTGAGGAAAGGTTGGGAAATGGATTTATAGAAAAGTACGCCGAATTGCTGTTTCGAGGCGGAAGAGTAAAAAAATTGAGTTTGTCTGTTCAGAAGGCAATCACTTTGGGGCAGCTATTTGAGACGCTTGAAGAATCGCTATCTTCAAAACCTGAAACTAGGCTTTCCGGAATGAGGCAGCTTAGAGAATTTACAGGGTACTTTTACGGTAACAGGAACTATGATGAAAGCACGGGCATTCAGGATGTGGACCAGGAAGCAAAGCGCATGCTGACAGCGATACTTTCAGGGATAATGGAAAACGTAAGCGACAAGTCAAACATATACAAGCAGCTGTCCAGTATCGTCGACTATATGGATGAAGGAAGCAGCAGCGGACAGGAGGGGTTGACAAGCCCATCTTCACTTGCAGAGATGTTCAAGAATCCAGATTCTCCCAAAATCATTGTGAACTATGTGCCGGAACCAGACAGGGCAAGGAGGGCAGTATCAGGGTTCATAAATGAACTGTTATACCTGAAAAAGACATTAGGAATAAGAAGAAAGGTTCTTGTGGTGCTTGATGAAGCTCAGGAATTTATACCTGACAGGACTAGGTCAGATGATTATTCAGACCAGTCAAACAGTTCTGTTGAGTCATTGTTAAGGCAGGGCCGGAAGTACCGGGCCCACTGCTGGGTAAGCACTCAGAGGGTTGCGCACCTTAATACTAACGCCCTGCAGCAGCTTCACAGTTACTTTGTAAGCACTCTTCCCAGATATTACGACAGAATGGTCATCGCAGATGCCTTTTCATTGAGCACGGACATTATCGAAAAGACAACCGAACTTGAAACTGGTCAGTGGTTGTTTGTATCATATAAGGCAACAAAGCAGAAAAATGTGCCCGCGTTCATCCAGGCACCTAACAATGAAGATATACTGATCAATAACCTGAAGAAATTTAATTCAAAATAATTTGTTCATGCCTGATAATCTTCCATTTTGACTTCATTATCAGCTGATAATCCCTCGGCAAACTTGAGCGCATTTTTGCACGCTATTTCCTTAGCCCTGTTCAGGACATATAAATTGCCATATGCCCCTCCTGTATGTAGTGTGCCAGTAAAATTATCAAGCTGCCAGAGTTTTGTTTCAAAAACTTCAGCCCCACCTTTTCTCCAGAACACATCAGTTCCGAATCTTACATCATGTCTTTCTACCAGTATTCTATAGATATCGTCTTCATTTACAGTTTCCCCACGCCCCACATTGACCAGAACCACATTTTCCTTAAGCAATTTTAATACACTATAATTTAAAATCCCTTCGGTGTGTCTGTTAAGCGGAAGAGCATCAAATATATAATCTTGCAGGCCGATTGCTTCATTCAGATAAGACATGGGCAGTGTTCTGTCAAAATTTTTTGGGTCATGGAAACTTCTGGATAAACCTGTTACATCGTCATTGAACCCAAGCTTAGCAATCCTGGCTATCTCAGATCCGATCCCCCCAGCCCCCAGTATAAGCACCTTACGACCCGTAATTTGATATGTCTCTGTTTTTTTTCTCATGTTAATTCCCTTCGCTAGCGCAATTGCCAGCCCCCACGCTTGTTCTGCTACTGGTAGTGAATAGGCTCCCGCATTAGAAAACACCTTCACATTATGCGGGATTGACGAAAAATCAACATCGTCAACGCCGGCTGAAAAGGTCTGGATTGCCCTGAGCCGGGTCATATTTTTTAACGAAATACCCCTTATTTGCCACGGCCATGCAAGCAGCACTTCAGCACTTTCCAGCTCATCATTGCTGAGACCTTCATATTTTACATAATCCTTGCAGCCTTCAGGAACGGGGTCAAGCGATATAATTTTCACTTTGTATGCAGATAAGCAGCATTCCAGATAAATTTTACGATTAAACTGTTATAAAACCAAGCTCAGTTTAAAAGCAGTGGGAATCTAAATCGCATAACTATATCAACAGGAAGGCAATTTCCAATAAATATTTGTATTAATTATACGTGTGCTTTCAGCCTCAGAAAAAGTAACAAATGCTGATGAATTCATAGCAGTATGGTAGGCTTTAGCGTGAGTTGATGTCACTAAATTAGAAACAGAAACAGGGAATTATACTATAAATGTGATGAAGAACCCCAGTATGATTGATATTTGGACTGAAAAGTAAAGTGCTCTAAGTGACTGTTTAACAAGTTTTGCCCTTTCCCTACTAAACCCTGAATTCTTTAACGTGAATATGTACCTGTAAACCAGTATGATGGCTGTAGCGCTTATCAGCAGGAATATTGGGCTTATGCCGCGATATGAAATGTAAAAAATTGACGTGACTAGTGCGATAACCATCGCCAGAGCAAATTCTATTGTCAAAGTTGCCTTTTCCACACCAAATGTAACAGCCAAGGACTTAACACCTGCCTTTTTGTCTCCTTCAAAATCTATAACGTCGCCTATCATGACCAGAAGCATTATAAGAAAACCGTCAAGTGAAGATATCAGTATGCTCAGGAGTGAAAATTTTAAGATGACCGCAGATGCTGTGAATGTTCCAACAAAGCCCCCAGCCCAGCTTATCAAGCTTTTTGAATAATATCGGTCTTTTGCCCTTATAAACGGGAGGGAATATAATGAACTTAGAGTAAATGAAATAAACACCATGACAGCCGTAAAAGAATTTATCATCAATGCAACTATAATGCCAATAATAAGGCTTAAAGTTATGAGCGTTTTGGCGTCATTGACTGACACTTTACCAGATGGCAGGGGTCTGTTTGGGCTGTTCAGCTTATCTTCATTTAAATCCATCAAGTCGCTAAGAATGTATGCACTTATGGTAGCCATAAACGCGGACCCCACCGCCATTAAGAAAATTACGGGGGAAATTTTGAAATCAGTCAGGGCTATTAAATTACCCATAATGCCAGAGGTATAAAGAAAAACGGCAACATATCTGCTTTTTATTAGAACGAGCATGTTCTTTGGGCTTATCATTAATCCTTAACCTCCTGAAGCAATGCGTATATTATGCTGTCCTGCTTGGCATTCTCATACATTTTTTCCATAATGGTTGAAACTTTCTCAGCAATTACCGGGCTTTTGAACTGTATACCAAGCAAGAAGTTTTTTTCGCCAAAAATATCTGGTATCTCAATTCCCACATCTTCTTGATCAACAATAATAAAACTATATGGAACATTGGTTGTTTTGACTGAAACATTCTTCAATGTGAAAAGTTGCTTGGCAATTGCCTTGTTTTCCTCATTTGATATTAATGCTAGATAGTACTTAGCTCTGGCAGCGGAATATGCGCTGTCAGTTATCATTCTTATGGCAATTCCTCTGCGCGCGGCATCAAGCATCGCTTTCAGTACGTTTGAATCAATGTACCTGCTTGCCAGTTCCACGCTTTCCTCTGCAGTACTGATCCTCGCCATTAACGATTCAACAAGGCTGTACCATTCAGTGTACACTTTAACTGGTTCAAATTTTGATATTCCGATGATATTTTCCAGGCTCTTAAGTAATGTGTTCGTGACCTTGAAGGTCTCTGAATTGCCTATGTATTCATTTAACAGCGTAATTTCATTTCTGTTTTTTAACCATCTGGTTAGTTCATTTTCAACGTTATAAACAAAAAATCCCAGGAGGGAAAGCATGTATCTGTTGCCCTTTTTAATGACAAGCCCATTTTCCCTAAACTCCTTTAGTATGTAATAAATGGTTCTTCTTTCTATTCCAAGTTTTTTAATGGTTTCATCATCAACCTTCAGCCCCCTTGACAGCTCCTCAAGAAGAGCAATAGAATACTCGCTAGATAGTATTCTATTGAGTCTTATAACTAATGAGCTGTCAACTTTTTCCAATTTTCTTTAAATTAATATTTTATTTAAGATTTAACCTTTTCTCATAGCGCTCATGGTGCCGTTATAGTTACACTTTGGCATTTATTATCAAAACATGAAACAAAAACTGTAAAACGACAAAGCGCCAGTATTGCGGTACCACAAGCGCTCATGCTAAATTACCTCGCTATAATTCATTTAATTTTTGCAAACTATTTTTAAAATCATCAGCAAAAATCTTAAACATTGATAGAATACGCAGAACATGCAACACAGGGAGAGGTAGGTAAGCTCCTAAACCCCCTTATTTTTGAATGGTTCCAAAGAAACTACGAGGAATTTACACAGCCACAGCTTGGTGCAATTGCAAGCATTCATAAAAATAAAAACGTTCTCGTTTCGGCACCTACAGGCACTGGTAAAACACTTGCAGCTTTCCTTGATATAATAAGTGACCTTTTCTTTATGGAAGAAAGAAATGAATCCATGAACGGCGTTCAGGCAATATATGTTTCCCCCCTGAAGGCGCTCATAAATGATATTGAGAAAAGCCTGCTGAGCCCGTTGCAGGGTATAAAGCAGATAGCAAAGGAACTAGGACGCAGCTATAGCCTTGTATCAGTAGGTATCAGGACAGGGGATACGTCGCCATACGAAAAATCAAAACAGCTGAGGAACCCCCCATCAATACTATGTACTACTCCAGAAAGCCTTTCCACTGCGCTGGCTTCCCCAAAATTCAGTGAAAACCTAAAGACTGTAAAATGGGTAATTGTGGATGAAATACATGCGCTGGCTGAATCAAAAAGGGGAACCCATCTTTCTATGAGTATTGAGATGCTCAACAGGACAGCCGCTTTCCAGAGAATAGGGCTGAGCGCTACAATATCGCCAATAGAGGAAATTGCAAAATTCTTGGTGGGCAAAGGCAGGGATTGCACAATAGTGGATTCCAGGTTTGACAAGAAAACTAACATAAAAGTGGTTTCCCCTGTAAGGGACTTGATCAGGTCTTCAGAAAGGGAAGTCGGCAGAAGAACCTATGAATCGTTAAGAAAGTACTTAAAAGCCAGCAGGACAACGCTGATATTCACTAATACCAGAAGCGGGACAGAGAGAGTAGTAGCAAATTTAAAGAGCAGATTTCCAAACATTTTCACCGATGATTCAATAGGAGCCCATCACTCGTCTGTAAGCAGAGATCTCAGACTTGAAATTGAGGACAAACTCAAGAGCGGCAAACTTAGAGCCATAGTCAGTTCCACGTCACTTGAACTGGGGATAGATATCGGATATATAGATCAGGTAATACAGCTGGGCAGCCCAAAGAGCATAATACGACTGCTACAAAGAATTGGGAGGTCAGGACACAGTGTTAAGAGCATTTCCAAGGGTGTGCTGGTGTGCAGTGACAGAGATGACCTTGTTGAAGATGCGGTGATAGCATTTTACGCTGAAAAAAAGCAACTGGATCGTATCAAGCTGGTAAAAAACGCGCTTGATGTTCTGGCCCAAGCGATAATATCTCTTTCATTGCAAAAGCAGTGGAATATAAGGGAGGCATATGAGTTGATTACAAAAAGCTACAACTACAGCAATCTTGAATGGAAAAGTTATGTTGATATACTTAATTATCTAGCCGGCGCCTACCACAGCCTAGAAGATCAGCGCGTTTATGCCAAAATTTCAATATACAAAAATGGAGAACTTGCGGACAGGCTAGATTATTCTGACTTTGATGCAACGTTTGGCAGAAAGAGTTCTGCAAGAATGATATTTTATTTGAATCAAGGAACCATACCAGATGAAACCAAGGTTAGGGTTTATGAGGGAAACAAGCCCATTGGTACACTGGAGGAGGAATTTGTGGAAAAGCTTGTTCCCGGTGACAGGTTTGTGCTTGCTGGCAGGATATACCAGTTTGTTAAATCTTACAGGATGAGGGTTTATGTAAAGAGGGCAGACGACCAAAAGCCTACTGTGCCTGCATGGTTTTCAGAGGAGTTGCCACTAAGCTATGATGCGGCAAACATGGTTAATGCATTTAGAAACAATCTTATTGGGAGGGATATGGCTGGCATCTTGAAAATTTTAAGCGAGTTTCCGGTAGACCAAAATGCCAAAGCTGCAATAGCGGAATATGTGCATTATCAATCTGAATTCCTAAAAAAGCGCGGCATACAAGGCATTAATTCTGGGGATTATATAGTGGAAAGGTATGTAAATGGGCGCATTAACATAATTTTTCATACCATGATTGGAAGGAAGGCCAATGACGCGCTTTCCAGGGCATATGGCTACCAGCTGTCCAGCATGGTGGGATCTTCAATAGGGATTCTTGTTTCTGATAATGGTTTTGTGCTTACTTTGGATCAGGGGACAAAATATGATACTTTAAAACTGATAAAAAGTGTGAACCATGAAAACATAGGCATAATACTCAATACTGCTATAAAAAATACCGAACTTTTCAGGAGGAAGTTCAGGCAGATTGCAGCAAGGAGCTTTATGATACTTAGAAATTATAAGGGGCACGAAATAAGCATCGGTAAACAGCAATTCAATTCTGACAGGCTTGTAAAAGTAATTGACCAAGTCCCTGATTTTCCAATAACAAGAGAGGTATATCGTGAAATAAAGGAGGATTATATGGATATTGATGCCGCCACCGACTTTCTATGCCATATTGATGCCGGCAAATACAGGTATATTTTACTTGATGAATCTAAAACCGCCAGCCCGTTTTCATTCAGCATGCTGGCTATGGGGGCCTCAGACGTCATACTGATGGAGGACAGGAGGAAAATGATAATGAAGCTGCACAAAGAGCTCCTTGAATATCTGCAGGGGTTGCAAGTTGGAAATAATTAGCAATGTTTTTTCTGTGCCAGGGCACAGGGGGGTTTATTTCAGGGAACTAGACCTCGTGGCTGTTTCTGACCTGCAGCTTGGGGAGGAAAGAGTGCTTGCTGAAGAATCTAAAATATATGTGCCGGAAGTTCAGATGAAACTGGTAATTGAAGAAATAACAAAACTGCATGAACTAACTGGCGCTAGTAGGCTCCTAATTAATGGGGATTTCAAGCATGGATTCAGCGGGGCATCACGGCAGGAATGGTTAGAGGTTCAGAGGGTATATAAGGAATCCAAGGCTATTTACAACGACGTGATAGTTGTGAGGGGAAATCATGATAATTACCTTTCAAGCATTTCAGCACTGCTTGGTTTTAATTTAAATGATGAATATTTTGAAGCTGGCTATAAATTCGTTCATGGTCACAAGTTGAATTCTCTGGATGGAGTGAGAACTCTCATAATTGGGCATGAGCAGCCGGCAATATTCCTGAGAAAGGGTTTTAATAGCGTTAAAATACCTGCAATTCTTTATGGCAGAACTGTTTCCGGAATTAATTTTTTGTGCCTGCCAGCCCTGTCACCAATTTCTTCAGGGGTAGAAGTAAATGCAATTAATAAGAAAGAATTGCTTTCCCCTTATTTTAAATCCTTGGTAGATGTGGATGAACTAAATGCAATTGCAATAGACCCTGAAGTTGGGGAAGTGCCATTGCCAAGGGTGGGGCTATTGAGGCAATTTTTGCATGATGTCTCCGGGCGGTAACTTTATCTAACTTATAGCATTATAATGGGTCATGGGAAAAAAGATAAAAGTAGCTCTTGCTGGAATAGGCAATACCGCATCAGCAATTGTCCAGGGCGTCCATTACTATTCTGGTGACAAGCAGGCTATAGGGGTAATGAGTGAGGAAATAAACGGATATAAAATAAGTGACATTGAATTCGTAGCAGCTTTTGATATTTCTTCCAGGAAGGTGGGGAAGGACCTCGCGGATGCGATATTTGAAAGCCCCAACTTAACACCCAAGTATGCAGAGGTGCCAAAAACGGGGGTTAAAGTAATGGCAGGCCCCATTTACGATGGAGTGGCGCCCCATATGGTAGAATCATTTTCTCCTGTCAGCAGGGAAGGTACAGAAGATGAAGTGGTAAAAAGGCTTAAGGACAGTGGGGCCGACATGCTGATCAACCTGCTACCGGTTGGCAGTGAGGAGGCCACAAAAAGTTATGCTAGGGCGGCAATCAGGGCTGGCAAGGCATTCATTAACGGGATACCTGTATTTATTGCAAGCAATGAGGAGTGGCAGAAGAAGTTTGAAAGCGCTAAGCTACCTGTAATGGGGGATGACGTCAAGGGGCAGGTGGGGGCTACAATTTTACACAGAACGCTGGCAAGCCTGTTCAACATGAGGGGGGTGATGGTTGATGAAACATACCAGGTTAACATAGGTGGCAATACAGATTTCCTGAACATGACTGTGGAAGAAAGACTAAAGAGCAAAAGGGTAAGCAAGACAGGAGCCGTCACAAGCGTGCTGCCATATGGCAAAGAGCTTGAGCAAGAGGGAAAAATCAGGATAGGACCAAGTGACTATGTGCCATTTCTGGGAAACAACAAAATATGCTATATATACCTGAAAGGAAAGAGCTTTGCAGATTTTCCCATTGAACTAAAAGTCAAACTTTCTGTTGATGACAAGTCTATGTTTGCAGCAGTAATGAGTGATGCAATAAGGTTCATGAAGGTGGCAATTGATCATGGGTTAAAGGGCCCACTTGTGGAACCTTCATCGTACTTTTTCAAGCACCCGCCGGTTCAGGCAAGAAGTGATGAAGAAGCACTTGGATGGGCGACAAAATGGATGAACAATCTAAAATGAACAATATTATAGATGAAGCATTTATTAGGAGTATTTACCCCGCAAGGAAAAAGGATTCGCACAAGGGGCAGAACGGCAGGGTTCTTGTTGTCGGCGGCAGCTGGATGTACCATGGTGCCCCCATTCTAGCTTCTCTGGCTGCACTGAAGGTAGGGGTTGATTTGGTTTATGTAGCAGCACCAGAGCCAATATGCGATCCTATAAGATCATTGAGCCCGGATTTGATCGTCATACCCCTGCCTGACTTCAAATTTACAAACGGCAGTGCTAGGAAGCTATTAAAATTGGTACCTGAAGTTGATACAGTTCTTATAGGAAATGGAATGGGAAAGGGAAATTCCGAATCTATATCTCTTTTTGTCAGGCTGACCAAGGTCGAGCGGCTTGTTATAGATGCTGATGGCATTGACAGGGCTGCAGTGGAAAATTTGGGCGGAAAGAAAGCTATACTGACTCCACACGAAGGAGAGTTCAGGAGAGTTAGTGGCACAGACCTGACAGGCAAGCAGCTTGAGGAAAAAATGGACATTGTAAAGGAGTTTGCAGGCAGTAAAAATGTAACAGTAATTCTAAAGGGACCCACTGACATTATAACTGATGGAAAGGAAATTTTATTGAACAGGACTGGAAATGCAGGCATGACGGCAGGCGGCACGGGCGATGCTCTGGCTGGACTTGCGGCTGCTTTTATGTCAAAACAACTCGAACCTCTGCATGCAGCTTCGTTAGCAGCATTCTTTAACGGCCTTGCCGGTGATATGGCGTTTGAAACATACGGCCTTCACTTTACAGCAAGCAGCATGATAAGATTTTATCCATACGTGATGAAACCATATGATCGGTTTGTAGAATAGATCAGCCTATGATTTTTTTGCCCATTGAGCCCGGTTCCAGATTGAACACTATGGTTTTTATGTTTGTCATTTCATCAATGCTGAAGCCGACGCCTTCCCTTCCAGTTCCAGAATTCTTTGTGCCGCCAAATGGAAAATACCCAAGGCCGTGCTTTGGCATGTCATTAATGCTCACTTCCCCCACCTGCAGAGACTTGGCCACCTTCCACATATCATAGAAATTATTTGTAAACACACATGAATCAAGACCAAACTCGCTCCTTCTTGCCAGAGCTATTGCTTCATCGGCATCTTTTACCTTATGCACAGGTATCACAGGCCCAAATATCTCTTCCCACAGAATTTTTGCCTTTTCTGGCACATCATAGAGCACAGTTGGCTCAACATAAGTATCGTGCACATTCCCTCCCAAAAGCACTTTGGCACCATTTGACACAGCATCGTCTATCAGCGATTTTATACGGAGCGCAGCTGACGTGTTTATCACCGGTCCTACCTTTGCCTGAGGGTCAAGCAGAGGGTTACCAAGCTTAAATGACTTGGCTTCATTCACTATCATTTCAACCAGCCTGTCGGATATATCCTGAACTGCAAGAACCGCACTTATCGCATCACACCGTTGCCCTGCATTCGAGAGGCTACCGGAAACTATTTTCTTTGCAGCAAGACCCAGATCTGCATCCTTTAATACAATGGCATATGCCTTTCCCCCGAGTTCCATGTGAAGTTTCTTTATCCCGGCGATGGAAGCTATGTTGCGCCCGGTTTCAGTGCTTCCGGTGAAGCTTAGCATGGAAATATCCTTATGTGAAGCTATGGTGTTTCCAATTACTGAGCCTGGGCCGGTAACTACGCTAATTGTGCCCTTTGGAAATCCTGCCAGATTGAGGATCTCTGCAAACATTATGGTGGAAACAGGGGTTTCTTTAGTGGGTTTTACAACGACGCTGTTGCCTGCCAGCAAGGCGGGTATAATTTTTGCCGCAGGTATGAACAGGGGGTAATTGAACGGACCTATGGCCGCAACGACTCCTACAGGCTCCCTTATTACAAGCGCAATTTTTGAGGCCGTATCCTTTGACCAGTCCCCGGGCAGGTATTCACCGAATATTTTTCTAGCATCCTCCATGGTAAGACCCATCCTCAAATAAAGGGATTCAATTTCACCACTTGCCCCCTCTCTGGTCTTGCCCCCCTCAAGCATCAGCACTTTTATAAGATCCTCCCTGTGATCCATGAGTATGTTCCTGGCTTCATTCATCAGCCCAATTCTTTCAATTCCAGCCAGCGACCTGATCTTCTGCTGGCTTTCCTTGGCCAGCTTTATTGCAATGTCGACCTGGTCGGTGGGCGTCCTGTAAACAGCACCTATCAGATTCTGGTCAAGGGGTGAAAGCAACTGGTCCTTCTGGTCACTACTTTTCCACTCCCCGCCGATAAAGAACCTGAAGGCAGGGTAGCCATCCTGCATATCATATATGCTGGCAAAATCATCGGAAATTGAAATATGAGTCTTCCCAGATTCTATCATAAACCTATTTTAACATGCCCCTTTTTTTGCTTTTCTTTAAAATATGGTGAGCGCATTCACTGCGAGCCTCATCGGTGAAGCACCCAGTTTTAAATGAGTGTAGTTCACGTTAAGCCGTAGATCTTCATAAGATGTTCAATTCTTGCTTTAAGGCTAGGCCTGCCAGTCAGGTAATCTACCAGAGAAAAGCCAAAGGAGAGGCCTGGCGCCGATGATTTGAAGCTGGCAACCTTCAGCAGTGCCGATATAACGGGCTTTGGCCCAATTATAGAGGCTGCCTTTTCATCGGCTAGGAACTCGGAGTTCCTCCTGATCAGGTAATTTATAAGGTAATTTGGAATGCTTGATAAAGCTGCCAGCGAGAGCCCCATAACCGTCAATGTAATCTCATTTTCGTTGTTTTTTATATGAGAAAACTCATGCATTAATGCCGCCTTCATTTCTTCGTCTGTAAAGAGTTCCAGAGCGCCCACTGAGATAGCAATATAGGGATTACCATTAGAACCATTAGTGTACAGGTTTGGTGCACTTTCATCATAATAGTAAACTCTGGGCACTTTTGTATTTAACCCCTTAGCAATCTCTTTTACATCGCTCAGGATTTTATCATTGCTTAGTGGTCTGAGCCCATTGGTTTGGGAGGTTTTGTAATATCCAAAAAGCATTAAAGAGATTCCGGCAATTATTCCCCACGTTTCTGGGTTGTGTATTAAAAAAACATACCTTAAATGCGGAAACGCAAACGGGTAAAAAAGTATCATAAAAAGTCTCATCATGACTATCCTTATGTAATCCATAAGGTAAGGCACAAAAGAGGCAAAAACCGTAATTAAGCCCACATTTATTGCAAGCCTCCTGTTTTCCTTTAAGGATACTACCAGCATTGTGCCGATCAGAGAAATGGCCGTGCTCAACAGAATAACCTTGAAATTTACAAAAATCGGAAACCCAAAAATGTTTACGATAAAATGGCCATAAATTGGGTTCAACGGTTCAGTCACCGGCGAGCTTGTTCAATAACTTTTTTATTTCTTCTTCACTCATAGTAGTATTGGAAGCAAAGTAGGCCATTAAAGGGCGCTTAAAGGCCTTAACAAAATCCATCAGCAGTACGTTGTCTTTAAATGCATTATCAGATACGCTATATATGTATGATGGCCTTCCATCTGAAATCAGTTTTCTGGATAGCAACCCCTTCCTGTACAGCCTGTCTAGCACAGTAGCCACTGTGGTTAAAGCGATATCCTCCTCGAAAGCTAATTTTTCATATATATCCCTGATGTTGCCATTTTCCAGTTCTGAAACCGCCGAGAGCACCTTCAGCTCAAGGGGGCCTATGCCCTTCTTTTTCATTTTATGATGCATTTTATATCAATAGTACAATAAAAACTTTTAGTTGCTTTTGTGAACTGTGCCCAGTAACAACTGGGCGCTTCCTGCTTCATCGACATAATCACGTACAAAACTCATGTATTCCAGCATGAACTGCGGCCAAGGTGGTTTTCCACATCTCAAAGTCCTTTCCTTCGTGCTTTCCCTGCTCTCAGCATTGCATAATTTTTGAGAATAGGAACATGCATCCACCGCTTAAAAATAATGGTTTTCAGTAAAGTGGCGCAATAATATTGATTTGCAACTTTATGATTTTTGTTTATGCTTAAACGTAGAAGACATAACTTCACCAGCAACCTTTAATTTTTTGCCTTTTAAAAGGCGGTGTAGTTAGCGTTTGCGTGCATTTATAGAAGTGATAAACAGTTGGTGTATTCAATTTTTATCATGAATATTCAATTTGTAATCAATCACCGGTTCGGTGATTAATATGATTCCCGCTGATGGGTTCAGCAACTTTTCCAGCGTTTCCCATTTTACTTTTGACCTTTTGGACCAATTGAATTTTTTTATGAGGGTTTTACTGTATATTTTGTCTATAGGCAGGTTGACCCTTGATGCCCAAGAAACTGATATTCTGGGATCGATATAATTTTTCATTGATGTATTAAGATTGTAGTCCCTGATCAGCCTTGCCAGCTTAACCTGCATTTCAGCCTTTTTTACCCTCCTTTTGTATGAATCTGTAATTTTCTTTGGCGGATTTTCCATGATATATTTCAGCCTTTCCTCCTTTTTAATAAGGCTGTTTTCGTATGTCGGGGGAGGAGTTCTTTTATGGTTTAACCGGATAGCGGCCATCAGGTTTGCAATTTTTATGTGGTAAAGTGCTTCTTCGGGGTAGCTTATTTCCTGTATTCTTACACCGTTTAGGTAATTAAAATAAGTGAGTGAACCGTGGTATGTCCTGAAAACCTTTGCAGTAAGCCCGCCAGTAATTGAACCAAGGTACCTGTTTACAATACGGGAATTAATACCCTCAAACAGCTGTCCTGTACGTGTCTTTAAGGTAAAATACCTGAAATTTTCAAGGAAGACTTCAGGGGGATTGCTGAGCGATTTTTCCCATAGCACACTGTCCTTTCCCAGAAATCTGAATTTAATTTCATTTTCAAATATTTCTACATGTTCCTTCCTAAGCGTTGTGGCTCCCACAGTGTCAGCCTCATCCTTCTCCTTCTCATCGCCAACCCTCATGCATAGCGAGTCAATCAGGTAGGCCACGGTAGCAGTTTTTCTGGTTTTCGGGTCATTTGATGTCATGTCCTTCATTATGCGCTTTCTGATATGCTCGATCTTCCTGCCAAGGTCAAGGGCAGAATCGTACTTTTCCTTATTCCGCTCCTGCATCAGGTCAACACTTTCGTGGAACCAGACATACTTTTCCTTGCCAGTTAGTGGGTCATTCCAGTAGGCTACCCAGAGCACATCTGGGCGGTGAACTATGCCCTTCCATTGGCCTGGTGGAACAGGCGCTTTTTTGCTTAAGTTAATTACTATATCACGCTGCGTAATCGGCGGCTTCCATCTTCCGCGCAGAGGGTGGTTTCCCCTGCCTATGAATAGTCCCGGAACTTCTATTCTCCATATTGATAGGGGCACTAGTTCGCCATCAAGCTCAGCATATCCGTACTTTTCCCTCAGTTTTTCATTTGCGGCCCTGATCTCTAATTTTTGCTCCTTTGTCATGGATTTTTTGGCAGCCTTTTGTCTTTCAATCTCGTTTTTAAATTCGGCAAAACTCATTTGTTTTACGGAATAATTGCGAAACTCCGGTGGTAACTTTTTTTTAAAATCGCGTTCAAAATTTTTTATAAAAACATCGTCATTTATGTATTTATCGACTTTGCCAGCAAAATTTAACGCCATAAGTTCACCCTCGCTGTCAAGGACCACCTTTTTACCTTCAATAATCAATGGAATGCCCTTAGCTAGGTATGGTTCAGGCACATAAATGCCATTATGTTTAAGTTCTTTCCAGTAGATTTTTTTACTCATGTTTTCCAAACGGTTTTTCACTCTTGATATTGCACGTTAAAAACCTTGTTATGACAAAGGGTTCCATCAATATGTCAGCCTTTCATAAAGTAGCCGAAGGGCGCCATATGCATCAAAGTCTATTTTTTCCCCTTGATCCATCGCTGTGTCAATTTCCCTCTTTCTGTTCAGCGAAGCCAGCCCGAGTTTTAGGGCAGAAATTTCGTCTTTATCGGTAACTTTAAATTGTACGTTTTTTTCGCTGGCGTAATACGGTGAAACTATAAGGAGCAGGCTGGAAAATGAAATCCTAATCCCCTGAGAATAAAGCATCCTGTTGTACATTTCAGTGATAAGAGCCATTGGAGACGATTCCATCGAAGTGCTTAGGGCACCCATATTGTCGTAGGATTTCTGCTTTGCTTCGACCTGCCATGGAATTGCAGACCTGTTTTCAGGTTCCTCATCGGCGTAGAGCGTATCCTTTGTTATTCCCGGGCCAAACCATAATTTTTTGGTCAATCCCATTTTGCTAGCAGTCTCAGCCACTATCAGATCTGTAAGCATGTCAGTTCTTGCAGGCCACTCAACAGGCGCTATTTTTAATCCTGAGCCTTCATTTCTTATAATTCCTGTTTCTGCCACGATGTCACCCACATTTACCATTGGGCTCCAACTGCCTGCCGTGCCAACCCTTATTGTAACCGGCCTCCTGTACTTTTTTAAATTAATATTTGTAAGTACTTCGGTGTAAACAATCTCTGCAGAGCCAGGGCCCATGCCTGTACAAAAAAGTGTGACCGGTGTTTTATCGTATATTCCGTTGTAAATTACAAGGCCCCGATTTGAACTTATCAATGTAGGGTCCCTGATCAGCTTTGCCGCCATTTCCACCCTTTCTGGGCTACCGGCGTTAAGGGTATATCCGCTAAGTGTCCCCTTTTTGACTTTAATGTGGTATGAATAACCTGCGTTGTCCCTGAATGAATCCTGCAACCCTCCCATGCCATGGTTGAGGGCAAAGTGCAATATAAGTTCACCCTTAATAATACCCAGCATAAATGGAGGCCGCCACCGGGAATTCCGGCACTTGTGCTATCGAACCCGGGTCTGGAGCTCCACAGGCTCCCGTGCTGACCACTACACCATGGCGGCCACTACCATCGCATCGAGCAACATTAATTTATGCTTTGTGTTTTTATGCACTGTGGGGTAAGATTTTTGCCAGAATTTATGTTAACAAATAACGT
>JBMFTE010000015.1:0-19131 GCA_049967195.1 Nitrososphaeria archaeon | reverse complement strand
ATGAGATGATAAAAAACCAAGCATATTATGCAAAACAGCGGGAGTTAGAGATTAACCTGAAAAATCAGGTTAAAACGCGTACAATTTTTAAAAAATAAATTTTTATGAAAAATTTTATATATTGTGAAAATTAATTCTAGATTATGAAGGTAACTGATGCTGTAAAAAAGGTAGTGGATGAGAATATACTTTACCAGATAGTCCTCAGCAGCGGACTGGCAAACCTTAATGCCCTTTCCAGGCAGATCAAAAATATAGTTGATTCCCTTTCAAATGAAAACGTTAAGCTGAACACCATTGAAAAGGCATTGACCAAGTTAGCAAGCAAAAAGGCGTCAATTGAAGATATTTCCACACGGGGCACAAATGTTTCGCTAGAATCTGGAGTTACTGAAAAAGTGTATGATATTAAAAGTTTAAATGAGCTGGATTTTTCTAAAGTCTTGCTTGCCATAATTGACGAGGGCAAGGTAAAGGCTGTTGTAAAGGAAGAAGAACCCAGTTCAGAGCCAGGTATGGTTTTGCTCAAGGTCAGCTTTTCCGGGAGCGTCAAGAACATACCATATCACCCCCTTATAATGATGTTTAATACCATGGGCATAAACATTATACATGCCTTCAGGTTTGACAGGAACATCTATTTCTTTATGTCAAGGGCCGATTCAATAAAGGCACTGGGCATCGTGGAGAAGCTCAGGTGACCGAGTGCAGTTTTTTTGTTGGCAGCAGCACCAGCATAGCTACCGATATGAGGGCTATTATTGCATATATCCACATCGTAGAGGTGAAACCAAGGTATTCAATTAGCGGACCACCAATTACCATCCCCAGCGCTCCCCCCATCATGTTACCAAAGCTCCACACAATGCCGTTGGCCCTTGCATAAACGCTCCTGTCCACAATCTGCGAAACATAGCCCAGGAGGTTGGGGAACCCGCTGAACGCAAAGAAAGCGAAAAGCGAAAAAAACAACAGTTGGAAGTAAACCCCCCTTACCAAAAGAAATAATATGAAAAATAGAGTTGAAAACGCCGTCGTGATTATGATAATTGACCTTCCACCATATCTTGAAGTCAGGTTACCGAAAAGCGGCTGCCCAATTATTGCTGTGGAGTAAGATGCGGTCAGAAACAGTCCGGTTAAGCTGGTCGATTTGTAAATAATGTCGATAAAAGATGGAGAAAATAGCTGAACCCCGGATATGAATATGGACCTTATAAACACTATTATTGTAAGGGGCAGTATAAGATATATGTACGGCTTTATAGAGTTGCTGGGTTGCTGAGTGCCCTTTCTGGCATCAAATTGCTTTACCCCCCTTAGCCCTGCGAATACGATTATAGCCACCATCAGGTCTATTACCGTCAGCATTATCATGCCAGTGAACGCCCCTATGATTCCAATGATTACAACCAGAGCATATGGTGCGATCGCCCTGCCAAGGCTTCCAAATGACCCGTTTATTCCCAGGGCCTTTGGTGCGTCTTCCTTTGTATACGTGTTCTGAAGTATTGCCCCTCCCAGAGGATGGTAGAATGCCAGGCCCGTTCCAAGCAGCATTGATGCAATGGCGACAGCTACATATCGCAAAACTATGCCAATGCGCAGAAAAGCTATAGAAAAGGAAAATATCGAAGCACCAATCAGCAAAAATCCAAGAAACATTGGATAGGCGTAATCACCTCTTTTGTCGGCATACTGACCTATTGGGGCCCCCAGCGCCCCTGACATAACGTTGTACACACCGCCAAATATCCCTATGGCTATCGCGCTAATTCCGAGCCCCATATAATATATTGACAAAATAGGAAACAGTACTAGGAATGAGTCATTTAGATAATGGCCAAGCGACGTGAAAATCAGGGACCTGGTTTTCTGTTGCATGCCCCTCGATACATAAATTATTTATTTAAATGTTTATACAGAACCGCTTTAAAAATCAAATTCCCCGGAAACGTACTGCTGCCCGCTTACAAGTTCTATCCTTCTCTTCTCCTTTCCTATCTGAAACACGTGTATCAAGCCCTGAATTTCAAGCTCCATGAGTTCCCGGTTAAATTCCTTAAGGTTCAGCCATGAATACCTTTTTTGTACCGCGTTAAAGAGCTCGGTGTCTGTTAAATTGCCCTGTCTGGACACAATTTCCATAATCTCGCTTTTAATTGGCATCATGGCTGGACTAGATCTGCTGAATAAAAAAACTTTGCTAATTGCAAAAATGGCTCAGAGCTCAAGATCCACTTCATACGTAAATCAGCCAAACCTCATTCTCATCATAGCCAATTGTCGCGTGTACCAATGTTACATAAGGCATTTATCTTCTGTCAATGGGAATGAAGCTTCTATCCTCTGGTCCCGTATAGACTGCCCTAGGCCTTATCAATCTGTGCTGCTCTTCAACATATTCCATAAAATGCGCCATCCACCCCGTAACCCTGGACAGGGCAAAAAGCGCGGTGTAGATGTTGTTTTTCAATGGAAATCCAAGAGACATGTACACAATCCCTGAGAAGAAATCAGTGTTAGGATATATCCCCTTGCCTGCCATATTTGCTATTCCCAATTCTTCCACTTTTGAAGCTATTTTGAACATTTTTTCCGCTTCGCTATTGTTTTTTACCAGGTCTACTGCAATCGACTTGAATACCTTGGCCCTTGGGTCATAAGTCCTGTAAACCCTGTGACCAAAGCCCATAAGGCGGCTTTTTCCCGTAACTATGTTTTGATTGAACCAGTCTTCAACCTTTGCCGGGTCGCCTATCTGCGCAAACTGGGCAATGGCTGCCTCTGCGGCCCCACCGTGCAGTGGACCCTTCAAAGCGGCTAACGAACCCACAATGCCGGAGTACACGTCTGCAAGGGTGGAAACCACCACCAGGCCAGCCGTCGTTGATGCCGGAACTTCATGATCCATGTAGAGTATCAGCGCCGTGTTCATTGCATCAATTTCCTGCCTCGATGGTTTCCTTCCAAAGGCGGCTTTGAGGAAACTTTCGGCATAGCTACTACTTGGCTCCGGTTCCAGGGGCTGCATGCCAGATGTGTGGCGGAAAATTGCTGCCGTTATTGTTGCCATGTTCCCTATCACCTTTGCTGCCACGTCCCTGTCGGTCTGCTTGTCCCACTTGAACTTCATTGTTGCTGCCAGAGCGGCAAATGCGTTCATCTGTAGCGCAACCGAATCTGATTCAGGTGGGAGGTTTGTAACCGCATCTATTACATATTTTGGAACTGAATACCCTTCCTGGATTTTCTCCTGAAAGTCGGCCAGCTGCTTTCTATTGGGAAGCTCCCCATTAAGGAACAGGTACTGCACCTCCTCGACAAGCGCCCCGCCTTTTATTATGTCTTCAACCCTGTAACCACCGTATTTCAGGATGCCCTTTTCACCGTCTATGGAGGTAAGCCTGGTCCACTTTAAATTTACGTCCTCTAAGCCCTTGCTAATTTGGTCCATCTGTTCCTTCACCCACCGCACTCAACATGATATGGCCATTATGTTTGGACGTTAGACATAAAATAGAAACGCGCGTCATACAATGTACATCTAACATATTGTATATAACCATTTGCCATAATGCGTGAAACTCTGAACATAATTTTGGAAAGTGATAATCAGGCCCCTTTCAGGTTCGTCTCAATATCGTCTGCCAGATCTGCTGCCGAATCCCTGAACGGAGGGGGGTCTGGTTCCTCTCCTGCAACTTCCTCAATGGCTTTCTTGTAATCTGTTTCCCGGTCCATATATACCACCCTGTATCCTTTTCTTCCCCTGAAAATCTCGGCGTTTGATTCCTGCTCAAAGTCATTAAAAGGCACATTTATTATGGCCCTTTTTTTCATAACTGAAATTTCCAAGAGTGTGCCGTAACCTGCCATGCAAATTACAACAGATGCGTTGGCGATTGCAGGCAATGGATCAAACCTGTTTCCACTGCTACCCGGGCTCTGGAATATGGTTGGAATGCTGAGCTGCAGCTTCCTTATTTTTTCAGCAATATGCGCTGCGGCCCTTGTTCCGCCCAGCGTGATGACGGCGTAATTTTTATCCCCAGACGCAGGGTACTTTCCTTCATGCGTGAATATTTGCCCGAAATACCTGAATACATTTGAGGTTGGGGGAATAAGGCCCACATAGTAATTTACGGCATTTCTTGCCAGTATGCCGTGGTACCAGCCATTGAGCCTTCTAACAAGGTAGCTTCCCACGGTGCCAAACCTCCCGGAAAAGTCTTCAAAATCAGTTATGAAGAAAGTCCTGGCGTTAGGATTCCCAAGAAATTCCCAGCCTTCGTCGCTTATAACTGCATCATAATATTCGGCCTTTATCTCGCCCATCTTCCTTCTGTTATGGGAATAAGCCCTGTAGAGCCCTGCCAGATTTTTGACACTGGGAGCAAGCCTGCCCGCTACGAAGAATTTTTCGAACTGGTCGCCAAGGCTCTTTAATTCGCTGCAAACAGGATGTATGCTTTCCCTCTTAGACCGGAGGTAATCCAGCGCAATACCTGAGGAAACCCACGTCAGCCGGTGACCCCGCTTCTTAAGTTCCAAAGCTAACCTGTAATCTCGCGTTACATGCCCAAGCCCCACACTGGATGATATGTAGAGTATTTCCACGGGCATTTTTTTACGCCGTTTAAAAAAAGCATTTTGCAAGTTTTTGCTGGATTGCACTAATTTTTACAGCAAATATTATATTTTTATGTATATGGTTTTTTCGTCCAGGTCCATCTTTATGAACGTTTCAGCATTGGGCTTCCCTTGGTGCACTGTTACCTTCTTGACCCTCGTTAAGCCCCCTAGAACACCTTCCCTGCCGAGAAGGGATCCATATAGTTCTGCATCGTCAATGTAGAGCTCTGCACTGTCTATTATATCAGTTGGATTGTATCCCCTTTCCTTTCTGGCATACTGGACCCTCCTGGCCACATCCCTGACGTACCCCTCTTTTACCAGCTCTTCGTCCCTTTCCAGGCTTAGAACCACGACAAGATTCCTGTCAGCCGCCAGTTCATAGCCTTCCTTTGGCAGGTACTTTATGTCAAACAAAGATGCGGGGACCGTATATTTACCGGCAACAACTGCACCTGTTTTTATGACCTGCTCGATCAGGCTGCCCTCAGGTATGCTCTGGATGGCTTTCTCCGCATCAAGCGCCTCCCTTTTGAATGCCCTGCCAAGTTCACCCTTCCTGACGGTCACTCTGATGTCGATGGGCAGCTTGTCCATAGCCTCAACATTAATGACCTCCTTTACGTTTGAAAGCTGGCATATCAGCTCAAAATACGATTTATCTATACCGCCTTTCCCGGAAAAAACCAGCATTTTATTTAACGGCCACCTCCTCTTGAGCCTGGCCTTCATCCTCGCGCTATTGGACAATGATACGATGCTCCACACAGAACTGTATTTATCCACCAATGACCTGTCGACAAGCCCCCCATCAACCGGTTCAAATCCATAGGTAATTATTGATTCCCTTGCCCCAAATATGCTTTCAAAAAGGTTGTCAGTCAAATAGGGCGCAATCGGGTGCAGCATCGTATCAAGCGCCCTGAGCAGCTTTCCCAGCGTCCAGTAAATTCCGTTTCTCCTTTCGCTCATTTCAGGTGAATCGTCCCACAGTTCGTTCCTTATTACCGGCACATACTTCTGGCTGACTTCATCTATCAGAAATCTGTCCAGTAACCTTATCATTTCATTTGTTTTTCTCTTTTCATAAAACTCCATGTAACTTTTGGCAACTTCGCTGAGTTCACTGACTATCCATCTTTCCTTTTCAGAAATTTTGCCCCTATTTCCCTCAGACCAGCTGTAGTTATCATACTTTGCGTTTATTGAATAATATATGTGCAGGTTGTTTAGTGTGTTCAGTATCTGGTAAGGCCTTTCCATCATTTCCTTTCTGTCAAAATTAAGCGTATCTATGGGGCTTGCCTTCCACATCAAGTACAGCCTCACCAGGTCCGCCGGGTACCTGCTTAGAATGTCCTTAGCGTATACCACGTTGCCCTTGCTCTTGCTCATTTTCTCCCCCTTTTCGTCAACCACATGGCCAGTAAAGAGGAATGATTTGTATGGAGATTTGCCGTTCAGCAGCACCCCCTCGATAAGAAGAGTATATGCCCATCCCCTGGTCTGGTCTATCGCTTCCGTCAGGAACTCTGCAGGCACGATTTTGCTGTACTCTTCTCTGCTCAGCGAAGCATATGGCGCGGCCCCGCTGTTGTGCCACGTATCCAGAACAAACGGCTCCCTGTACGCGCTTCCCCCGCAGTACGGGCATTTAATCACTACCCTGTCTATCCAGGGCTTGTGGAGTTCAAAGTTCTGGCCGTCAGGAAGGCTTTGCGCATTATCTATTATTTCCTTCCTGCTGAAGAGGTAAACCTTTTTGCCGCAGTTTTTGCAAGTCCATACCGGCAGAGGTGTGCCCCAAACCCTTTCCCTGCTTATGCACCAAGGCTTCTTCTCCCTTATTATGTCAAGGAACCTGTTCCTTGGCTGCTCGTAAAAATACTCAACCTTTGAAGCTTCGTCCAGCGCCTGCTCCCCCACCTTTCCTATATCGTAAAAGTACTCCTTCCTTGCCATGTATATGAGCTTGTGCCCCGACCTCCAGCATGTTGGGTATGAGTGTTTTATTTTGCCATATTTGACCAGCAGCCCCTTGCCCTTCAGGTCCTCAGCTATTATATCGTCGGCGTCCCTCACAAATAACCCTGAATATTTTCCTGCCTGCTCGGTGAACCTTACCTGGTCATCTATCGGATTAAAAACCGGCAGGTTTCTCTTTCTTCCTACCTCAAAATCCTCTTCACCGTTGGCCGGGCTGAGGTGAACTATGCCGCTTCCCGCCGTCACATCTACAAACTCCTCAACCAAAACAGTGTGAGCTACCCCCTCTCTGAACATCCTCTGTTGAGCCGGGATGTGCTCAAGGAGGGGCGGTTCGTACCTGCTGCCTTCAAGTTCATTGCCCTTCACTTCACCCACTATTACAGGTTCGATTCCCGCAGTTTTCAGGAACGGTTCAAGCGAAGTGCTGCCCACAAGCCAGGTTTCATCTCCAACCCTTAATTTTTTGTATGTTTCATTGGGATTAACGGCAACGGCTTCATCAGTTACAATTGTAAAGGGCATAGTGGTCCACACTACAAGGTATAAATCCTGGTTAACCAGCTTCACCTTGTAGAACAGGCTGGGGTCTGTTACTTCCTTGTAGCCCAGGGCAACTTCGCTGTTGCTCAGGCTGGTCTGGCAGCTGGGGCAGTATGCCACAACCCTGTAGTCCTCATAAAGTAGACCCTTTTCGTTTGCCGCCTTCAGTATTTTCCATTCCTTTTCAATATATTCATCACGGTATGTCCAGTATGCCAGGTCGTAGTCCAGCATCATGCCAAGTGCATGGTCCACACTGAGCCATGATTCGTTGTATTTGTGAACTATTTCCTTGCATTTTTTAACCAGGGCATCCTCCCCAACCCTGCTCAAAACCTGGTTTTTGTTGCCTGTTATGCCCAGTTCCTTTTCCGCCTCCAGCTCCACCGGAAGCCCCTGCGTATCCCATCCTGCCCTGAAGACAACCCTTCTGCCCTTAAGCGCCTCGACCCTGTAAAACATATCCTTTATCACACGGCCCCTGACGTGGCCTATGTGAGGTTCGCCGTTCATTGTGGGAGGCCCCTCGATGAACCCCACTGTTTCTCTGGCCGGGTTATCAACAAGTGAACGGGCCCTCTTCCATTTCTCCCACTGGGAGTGCTGCATATTTTCAAAATCCTTTAGCAAATCTGGTGATTCCAATTTCAGCTTTTATTACCTCACACACCTTGGTTTAAAAATATTTGCAGGTCACTTGCTGGTGAGCCTTTTAAGAGTTATCACTTTTATGAAGTCGTTTACGATTAGCGAGAATATCACTGAAAATCCTATGACTGACAGCACGTCAATTGCTGGAATTGGCGCCAGCCCCGGAATCCCTGTTATTGATATTGTGCTGCTTAAAATTATGTCTGCAATTATCGCAACCAGCAGCACGTTACTTGGCCTGGACTTCCAGAAATGCCCTCTCTCCCTGACGACAAATATGGTGAACATGCCGGAAAGCAGCAGTATGTCGAACCCAAATGTGTGCAGTTTGCTTAAATTACCCAGCAGGCCGAAATAATTTACCCCGAAGTATGCTATCACCAGCGATTCAAGCACTACAGCTATGCCCAGAACCATTGAAACCTTGACCAGCCAGTTCACATCCCACCTGTCTGGGTTCTTTGACCACCTGACATGGTCGGTTGAAATTGATAAAGTTACAAAATCTATCAGGAACAGCAGGAGCAGCACGTCAAAGGTTCCAACTATAAATTTGCCCCAGATGAAAAATGTCAGAACTACAAATACAACTATCTGGAACACCTTGACTACCTTGTTGAATATCCATGTCACTATTCTCTGGAATATCATCCTGCCGATCTTTACCAGGTCAACTATGTTGATCAGACCTTCCTGTGTAAGAACCACGCTAGCGGCTCCCTTGGCAACGTCTGTGGCGTTGCTTACTGCGATGCCAACCTCAGCCTGCCTCAATGCCGGAGCATCATTTACGCCGTCCCCCGTCATGCCGGTTATGTGCTTTTTTACCTGCAACGATTTGACTATCTTGTACTTGTCTTCGGGGTATATTTCTGCAAACCCATCGCTTTTTTCTATTATTTCTGCCACTTTTGCCTCATCTGTTATCTTTCTAAATTCTGGCGCTTCAGTTACTCTATCTCCCAGCCCCACGAGGCTGGCCATCCTCCTAGCAATTGGCGCTGCATCTCCTGTGAGCATCTTTACCGCTATTCCAAGGCCCCTTAACTCTGTAATTAGCTTAGAAGAATCTGGCCGCGGCTTGTCATAGAGCCCCACAACGCCCACTAACTCCGTTCTATTTTCGTCAGCCAAAGCTACCCCGAGACTCCTGTATCCGCTATCGGCCATCTTCTCAACTGCACCTTTAACCTGCTCCTGCGTCTTTTTGTCCATCCGGCACAGCTGGGTTATGATGTTCACTGCCCCCTTTAAAATTTTGATTTCATGACCTTCGAAATTTACTATGGCTTCAGTTCTTTTTGTGGCGGGGTCAAACGGAATAAACTGCTTGACAGTGTATTTGGAAATGTCGACTTTCCTGTTTTTTGCATCGTTGATAAATGCAAGGTCTATTGGGTCCTGATTGGCTTCCTGAGAGGCAAGCGCGCCGTATGCAATGACGTCGTCCTGCGTGTGTCCGTTCAGGGGGACGACGTCAACCACCGAAAGTGTATTGGAGGTTATGGTTCCGGTCTTGTCAACACACAGAGTATCCATGCTTGCTGCGTCTTCTGATGCACTTAACCTGGTCACCAGAACGCCCTTTTTGGAAAGTTCCATTGAGCCCAGGGCCATTGTTATTGTGAACATGGCCGGCAGCGCAACAGGTATTGCCGATACAAGAAGAACAAGTGCCAGGGGCAAAAGGTCAAACAGGTTCTGCCCCTCTATTGCGGAAAACGCTAGAGCAGCTCCAAGCAAAACGACAACTATTACGAGCAGCCATTTTACTACTTGCGAAATAACCTCTTCCATGTGAAGCTTTGGCTTGGCTATCTTAACCAGTTCCGTAGTTTTTCCAAAAAACGTGCGCGCCCCGGTGCCCACCACCACACCCGTTATTTCTCCTCTCCTGATTATTGACCCAGAAAATACCTGCTCCTCCTTTTCCTTGGAAACGGTAAGCGATTCTCCCGTTAGGGCAGATTGGTCAACCTCGACGTTTCCCTCTATTATCCTCAGGTCAGCGGGGACAAAGTCCCCCGCCCTCACCCTTATTATATCCCCTGGAACAAGCTCCCTTGCGGAAACCGATTTCCACGTTCCACCCCTTATCACCTTTGTCATCACGTGCAGTTTCTGCTTAAGTGCATCAAGAGCTGCGCTGGCCCTCTGTTCCTGTGCAAATCCAAGGATCACGTTAAGAAGCAGCAGGCCAGTTACAACATAGAAATCCAAGTATTTGTTGAGGACCAAGGTCAACACCATCGTGATTTCAAGCATCCACGAAGTGAGACCCCAGAACTTCTTTGCTAACCGCTTTACCGACGATTCCTTTTTTTCCTCTATTTCGTTGTATCCGTACTGCTGAATTCGCTTTTTAACTTCATCCTCAGAAAGGCCGCTCTTAGGATCTACGCCCAATTCCGTTATAACATCACTGACCGGTTTTTGTGAGCTGTTTGCACTCATAGACGCAACCTTACCATTTTAATGCTATTTATTTGTTACCCAGGAAATAGCACTTGCTAAAAAATCCTAATCGTTTATCCTTTAAGAAACTGTTAGGGGTTTGGGAGAAGCTGTAATTCTCATGTGCTTCAGTGAGATACACGGACTCCCCCCAACAAATTTTTATAAATGAAATAGGTTTTATACCATTTTTACAATTTGTCAGATGCTTTCGGCTTATATGTCCAGGCTCTACCCAGAGCATGGGAAAGCCATAAACAATCAGCTGCAAGGAGCTCTATAACATACCACGAAAGGCTTGAGCACTGCTCTGACCTACGCCGAACAACAAGCTGCCAGAAATGAAAACCCAGAATTGACAACAAGAATCAGGAAAAAAGTTTCTCATGCTGTGGACGAACTCATGATAGCAGCATGGGAAACTAACAAACTTTAGTGTTAGAGGATGTCACTTACTTTGTATTGTTCTTCTTAGCTCTTCCAGCAATTCCCTTTGCCTGTCATTTAAATTGGTTGGCATAGCCACCTTCACCTTAAAAATCAGGTCCCCCCTGCCAAACCCGTGGGGCTTTGGCAAGCCCTTACCCTTAACCTTAATCACGTCATCGGATTGCGTATATGGCTTTACCTTTAGCCTGATTTTTTCACCGTTCAGGCCTTCCGTTTCTATTTCATTTCCTAAAACTGCATCTAGGAAATTTACGCTCAAGGGCGCGATCAGGTCCTGTCCGTCCTTCCTGAATCTCTCATGTGGCACGATGTGCACCATCAGGTAAAGGTCCCCACGCCTTCCGTTACCAAAATTGCCTTCGCCCTTTATCCTGAGCTGGTCGCCATCATCCACCCCCGCGGGTATCTTGACCTCTATCTTTACGTTCTTCCTGACCTTTCCAGTACCTCCGCAGGCTTTGCATGGCCGGTCAGCAATTTTTCCAGTCCCATGACACCTTTCACACGTGCTCACGGTTACGAAGCTTGCAAAGCCGGCCCTTTTTACAACCCTTTTCTGGCCTGTTCCGTTGCATTCGGGGCATGTCACCCATCTTCCACCGGGCTCAAGCCCCGTGCCCTTGCAGACAGGGCAGGCATCTATCCTGTTAAGTTCTATTACTTTGGGTCTATCGGATGCCAAGTCTTCAAGTGTCAGGTCAAGGTCGTAGCCTATGTCCAGGCTTTCCTGCCTATACCCGGCGTAATTCCCAAAGAAATTTTTGAAAATGTCGTCAAAGTTAAACCCGAACCCACGGAATATGTCGTCAAAGTTTACGTTCCTAAAGAGGTCTTCCTCTGAGTACTGCGCATGTATGCCTTCTTCCCCGTACATGTCGTATTTCTTTCTCTTTTCCTGGTCTGAAAGCACGGCATAAGCTTCCGTTATCTCCTTAAATTTTTCTTCCGCTTCCTTTGATTTGTTTACATCGGGATGATACTTTAACGCAAGTTTTCTGTAAGCGTTTTTAATCTCCTCCTGGCTCGCGCTTTTAGAGACACCAAGTATTTCGTAATAGTCCTTCTTTCCTTGATAACTCATTCAGAGTCAGGGCACCTTTTCGCCGCTTACATCGTAGGTTTTTTTGCTTTCGTCAGGAGTTTGCTGCCCACCTGCCTGCTGCGCACTGGGCTGCTGGGCACTTGACTGGTACATGCTGGAACCTATTTTCTCCATCAGGGATTTTATGGCTTCAATTTTCTGCTTTATTGCTTCAGCATCATTGCCCCTAAGTGCTTCGCTTAATTCATTTTCTGCCTGTTCCAGACTTTTAGCATCAGATTCGCTTATTTTATCCTTCATGTCAGCCCTCATTTTCTTTGAAGTGTACAGAAGTGTATCGGATTCGTTTTTAAGCGTTGCCAGTTCCAATTTTTTCCTGTCCTGCTCTGCGTACTGTTCTGCCTCCTTTACCATTTTTTGCTTTTCGTCTTCTGAAAGTCTCATTCTGGATGTTATGGTAATTTTTGACTCCTTTCCGGTTGCGGTATCCTTTGCTGATACATGTAAAATACCATTCGCATCAATGTCAAATGTCACCTCAATCTTTGGAACACCCCGCGGGGCAGGAGGTATGCCGTCAAGATTGAACATCCCCAATGATACGTTGTCAGCTGCCATGGGCCTTTCACCCTGAAGCACGTGTATTGTGACCGTGGTCTGGAAGTCGGCTGCGGTCGTGAATATTTCTGACCTTTTAGTTGGAATTGTGGTGTTCTTTTCAATCAACTTTGTAAATATCCCACCAAGCGTTTCCACCCCCAATGACACTGGCGTTACATCCAGCAGCACTATGTTCTTTATCTCACCCGCAAGAACGGCCCCCTGTATTGCTGCGCCTATGGCCACGGCCTCCATAGGGTCAACCCCCCTTTCTGCAGGCTTCCCCATAGTGTCCTCAACAAACTTCCTCACTAGCGGCATTCTTGTCATGCCACCTATCAGTATTACCTTGTTTATGTTATCAGGGGTGAGTTTGGCGTCTGCAAGCACCCTCTGTATTGTAGGCCTAATTTTTTCAATAATTGGCCTAGATAACTCCTCCAGTTTGGCCCTAGTAAGGGTATAATGCAGGTGCTTTGGCTGGCCGTTGACGGTAGCTATAAAGGGGAGGTCTATATCGGTTGTAAGAAGGTTTGAAAGCTCTATCTTGGCCTTTTCCGCAGCCTCCTTTAACCTCATCATTGCCATTGTATCAGAACTAAGGTCTATGCCCGTATCCTTTCTGAATTCTTCCAGCAGGTAGTTCACAAGCGCCCTGTCTATGTCAGAGCCGCCAGTTTCATTATCACCGCTAGTTGCAAGTACCTGAAACACCCCGCCCCCAAATTCCATAAGTGTTGCGTCGTGGGTTCCGCCGCCAAAGCTGAACACAAGAATTTTCATTTCGCTTTCCTGCTTGTCAATGCCAAATGCTAGGCACGCTGCAGTTGGCTCGTTAATAATCCTTACTACTTCAAGTCCTGCTATTTCCGCTGCATCCTTGGTAGCCTGTCTCTGATTGTCGTTAAAATGAGCCGGGACTGTTATTACGGCCTTCTTAACCGGATATCCAAGATAAGTCTCTGCATCTTTCTTTATCTTTTGTAAAATAAATGATGAAATCTGCTGCGGGCTGAACTCTTTGCCGTGAATCCTGAATTTAAAGTCAAGGCCCATTTTTCTTTTGGCTTCGAATATTGTCCCTTCGGGGTTAGTTACTGCCTGTCTCTTTGCAGCGTCGCCTACAAGCAGCTGGCCATCCTTCGTAAATGCTACAACCGAGGGAAACATCTTCCCGGCAATTGTCGGCCCCTCTGCGCTAGGTATTATTACGGGCCTTCCACCCTCCATCACGGCAGCAGCTGAATTAGTAGTGCCCAAATCTATGCCAATGATCTTTTCCTTTTGATCCTGTGAAGATGTCATTTTTTAATCACCCTTTATTACGCCCACTTTAACCACAGCTGCCCTTATCAGCTTTCTCTTTACCATATAACCTTTTCTTAAAACTTCCACTACAACGCCTTCAAGTTTTGGATCGTTGACCTGAACCGTTGAAACTGCTGCATGAAGCGCGGGGTCGAATTTCTTTCCTGCAGGGTCAATGGAAATTACCCCGAGGTTTCCAAGCTTTTTATGAAACTTGGATATAACTATACCCAAACCATTCAGGAATTCTCTGTCGTCGATTTTGCCCTTGGCCCTCTCATAAGTAATCTCGAGTTCGTCCAGAACTTCCAGGAATTCAGATATAACTTCGATTTCCCTTTTTTCAACAAGTTCCTCGGTGTTCCTCCTGCTCCTGTTTGCGAAGTTCTCAAAATCGGCCTGCAGGTAAAGCAGTTTTGAACTTAAATCGTTCATTTCACTTACAGCCTTACTTAAGGCATCCCTCAGCTGATTTATCACTTCATTGCATTTTTTTGTGTCTTCGATCATAAGCTGCATAACAACTTTATCCTGAAAATTTAAGCGTAACGCAAAGGTCACTTTGTGTGCGATATAATGTACCTCAGGGCTTCATCGTTAATAGACAGGTATATTGGTCCCAGCGGTGACTCCTGAGGGTCATCGCACATGATTATCCGGCCCGCATGCGCGGCCTGCCTGTTGAACATCAGCCGGTGAACGCCCCCTCTGCCGGCATTGACGAGTTTTAGAAACGCAGGTATTGCGTTCTTATCCTTGGCCGATTCCACTATGCGACCAAGTGTAAACTCACCGGCTCTGACAGTTACCATGTCCTCATGCACGCTGACTTCTGGCGTGTCCCTAGGATCAACTATGTTCAAAACGGCCTGCCTGACCTTCTGAGGGTCCTCAGATGGGTGTATCTCTGCGCTTAAAATTACCTTAACAGCAAACATATGGCATCCTCTAAGCTCCCTATAATGCTATCACGCAGTTTGGGTTCTTCTGCACTGGTTCCCGCCTGTGAGTGGGGCCTGAAAGCTGGAAGCATATGACATCTTACATAAATGTATATTTAATGTTACCGTTCTTAGTATTTTATCGTTGTGGTTCCCTCTAGACTCCTAACGTTTAAAGTTAATATTTTTAAGCGCTTTGTTTAAAGGAATATCATGGATAAAGGACAATTTCTGAAGGAATTTAAGGTTCCAAGTGGTGCCAGTGTAAAGTACTATTCAATAATGGAAGTGGAAAAAATGGGGTACGGGAAGGTTTCACATCTGCCCTATTCTTTAAAGGTCGTGCTTGAATCAATGCTAAGAAATCTTGACGGCAAGGCTGTAACCTGGGACGACATAGTTTCGCTTGCCAACTGGAACCCGAAAAGCCCTGAAGACAGGGACATACCGCTCGTAGTATCTAGAATTTTGATGCAGGACTTTACTGGAGTGCCGGCGCTTGTTGACCTTGCTGCAATGAGAGATTACGTCAAATCAAGGTCGGCAGACCCCGGCATTATAAAGCCTGGCGTGCCCGTTGATCTTATCATAGACCATTCAGTTCAGATAGATGAATATAATTCTGCCGGGTCATTTGAGACAAACCTGGAATATGAAATAAAAAGAAACAGTGAAAGGTACACCTTCCTGAAGTGGGCTGGGCAGGCGTTTCCTGGGCTAAGGATCTTCCCCCCCTCTGCCGGCATATGCCACCAGATAAACCTGGAATACCTGGCCAAGCTTGTGATGCTTTCACCAGACGGGGTAGCTTACTTTGATTCGTTGGTGGGCACAGATTCTCACACTACGATGGTCAATGGAATTGGTGTGGTTGGCTTCGGTGTGGGCGGAATAGAAGCAGAAGCTGCAATGCTTGGGCAGCCGGTCTCATTTATTATGCCACAGGTTGTTGGAGTTAAGCTGCTTGGCAAGCTCAACGAAGGCGTGACGGCAACAGACCTAGCCCTCACCCTGACAAGACTGCTGAGAGAAAAGGGCGTAGTGGGAAAATTTGTGGAGTTCTTTGGGGAAGGGGTGGAAAACCTTAGCGTTCCAGACAGGGCTACAGTATCAAACATGTGCCCCGAATATGGTGCCACGGTTGCGCTCTTCCCAGTTGACAGGATGACGTTTGAGTACCTGAAACTAACTGCCAGGAGCCAAGAACAGATACAGCTGATAGAGCAATATTACCGGGAACAGGGCATGTATGAAACCGCTGACTACAGCGAAGTTATAGAGCTTGATCTTGGCAGCGTCAAGCCAAGCCTGTCAGGGCCCAGCCAGCCAAAACAGCAGATGGAACTGAAAGGTGCACCAGAAAGCTTTGTAAAGCAGGTGCTACAGAGCCAGCAGCCAAGATCATCAAAGGGCCTGAAAGATGGTGACATTGTAATAGCCTCTATAACTAGCTGCACCAACACCAGCAACCCATCCGTTCTGGTCATGGCCGGGCTTGTAGCTAAAAAGGCTGTGGAAAGGGGATTGCATGTTGACAACAGCAAGGTAAAGACCAGCCTAGCGCCTGGGTCCAGGGTTGTCACCGAATACCTGAAAAGGTCAGGGCTCTTAAAATACCTAGAGGAACTGGGATTCTATGTGGTTGCATACGGGTGCACCACCTGCATAGGCAACAGCGGACCACTGGCGGACAACCTGAGCAAGCTTGTTAATGAGGGCAACCTGGCGGTTGTTAGTGCCCTTTCCGGCAACAGAAACTTTGAAGGCAGAATACACAATGATGTAAGGGCAAATTACCTGATGTCGCCTCCGCTGGTAGTGGCCTATGCCATAGCAGGAAACGTCCTGAAGGATATCACAAAAGACCCAATTGGCATTTCAGATGATGGAAAGGAGGTTTATCTTAGAGATGTATGGCCATCCTCAAAGGAAGTAAATGAAATAGTAAAAAATTCTCTTGATGAAAGTCTTTTCAGACAGGTGTACGGGCAAAGCATTTTTAACGTTAACCCATTCTGGAACGAACTTTCAACGCCTTCAGGCATAACTTACAGCTGGGACGATAAAAGCACTTATATAAGAAAGCCGCCATTTTTTGAGAATGTCATTAAAGGACAAAATATAGAGAAAATATCTGAGGCGGCAGTTCTGGCAGTTTTTGGGGATTCAATTTCAACAGATCACATTTCGCCCGCGGGGGCAATAATGCCAGACAGCCCGGCCGGCAGGTACCTTAAGTCACTGGGCATCCCGATCACTGAATTTAACACATATGGTGCAAGAAGGGGCAACCACGAAGTGATGATGCGTGGCACTTTTGCAAACAGACGCGTCAGGAATCTGCTCCTTGAAAATACTGAAGGCGGGCTAACAATTCATTTCCCTGATAAAAAGTTAATGAGCATATATGATGCCGCGATGGAGTACAGGAAGGAAGGCCGCCCGCTGGTGGTCATTGCTGGTAGGGAATATGGGTCGGGAAGCTCAAGGGACTGGGCGGCAAAGGGGCCTGCGCTTCTGGGGGTAAGGGCGGTTGTAGCCGAGAGCTTTGAAAGAATACACAGGTCAAACCTAGTAGGCATGGGCATCGTTCCGCTACAATTTAAACCCAACGAGGGGTACAGAACCCTGAACATAGATGCATCTAAGCCACTTTACATAAACATTGAAAAGAGGCCAGGAGGGAAAGCTGTCATGACATACGGCAAAAATGATGGCCAGGACGGGAAAGTCGAATTAATTTCAAGAATAGACTCTGAACTTGAAATGGATTATATAACTGCTGGTGGGATATTGAACTTTGTCATGTCCAGAATGGCTGGGTCTTGGTAAAATTGTGGAAGGTAGCCATAATTGATGGAGACGGCATAGGTCCTGAAGTGATTTCCGCTACTGTAAAGATCATAAATGCCTTAAGTGACATGTACAAGCTGCCGATTGACCTTGAATTTTTAGAGGCTGGGCTTAATGCCTATAAAAAGTACGGCACTAACCTTCCAAAGCAGTCCCAGGAAAAGCTGTTTGGTGCAAATTGCGTCCTCAAGGGACCAACCACCTCCCTAGAGGGGTTTGGAACTGAACTTGGCGTTCCTGTAAAGATAAGAAAGATGTTCAACCTGTATGCAAACATTAGGCCTTTTAAACCCCTTCCAAGGGCAAATAACCTGGTTAAGCTTGATGCCCTTATAGTGCGGGAAAACACCGAAGGCTCATATTTCGGGCTCGAGTACAGGGTTTCAGACGGGGTTGCGTTAGGTATCCGTGTTACATCCAGGGGCGCTGCTGAAAAAATTTTTAAAGTGGCGTTCGGCATGGCAGAAAACCGCAAAAAAAAGGTAACACTCGCGCACAAGGCAAATGTATTAAAAGCCACTGACGGGCTTTATAAAGAAGTTTTCCTCAATGTGGCTAGGCAATATCCTGACGTGCTGGCAGAGGAGGCACACATTGACGCCCTTGCCCACTGGCTAATTTTGAAGCCGGAATCCTACGACGTCATAGTTGCAGAAAACCTCTATGGCGACATAATTTCTGATGAGGCAGCTGCGCTTGTTGGAGGGCTTGGGCTGGCGGCTTCGGCAAATCTGGGCGACAAATATGCCATGTTCGAACCGGTCCATGGCTCTGCGCCGGACATTGCAGGCAGAGGAATAGCCAATCCAGTGGCAGCGATGCTTTCATTTAAAATGATGTTGGAGTGGATGGGATACCAAGAAGCTGCGCATGCCCTAGAATCCGCCATAAATCAAACGCTGAGCGAAGGCAAAAAGCTGACGCCTGACATGGGTGGCTCGGGAAAAACTGAAGAGCTTGGGAACGAAGTATTATATAACCTGTCTAAAAGACCGTAGAGTTGAGTTATATTTTATACGCAAAATATATCGTGCCGTATAACATATTTTAGAAATATTTATTAAATAAAGCTATTAATTAAACTGCATGCCAATAGCCTTTGTACTTTTGACTGTAGAACCTGGAAAAGAGGAGGACGTTTTGAACAAGCTTAAAAACCTGCCTGAAATTATGGAAGCTCACAGGGTTTACGGCGTTTATGACACAGTGGTTAAGGTAAATGCGCCCACACCCGAGAAGCTTAAGGAAATTATTACGTGGAAAGTGAGGAAGGTTGAAAACGTTAAATCAACGCTCACTATGCTAGTAGTAGAACAGTGATTTACTGATCTTAAAGCCATCGCTTAAAAGCGATGAATTACCAATATGCTAAGTTTCTATTTTTAAAAATCATATAATGCTATCCCTGAGCAAAAACGAGAGAATTACAGAAAGAAGAAGACAAAGGAAAGGCACGAGGGGATGGCCGTAAAGAGGTCAAGGTGCTGAAGAACCACCTTGATGCGGCCACCTTGAAAAAATCACAAGCGTTTTCATTGAAGCAAAATGGTTCACGAACTATGTTATTGCTCAGAGGCCGTTTAATGCAGATTATAAGGTCAAGAAGGTACAGGATGCTTCTGGCAAGAATCCAGAAGGAGTATGAGCATCTGGCAAACGAAAGGATGG
>JBMFTE010000014.1:0-19361 GCA_049967195.1 Nitrososphaeria archaeon | reverse complement strand
ATTTATGAGAAAATAATCTTATAAGCATAACTGTGATCCATCGCTTAAAAGCGATTGCTTTATAATTCAGTAAAAGCTTATAAACAATTTCACATTAGCCTTTAACAAATGTTAACACCAGTTAGATGTTTTAGCTGCGGCGCAGTTATTGGGGACAAATACGAAAAATTCACGATGCTGGTTTCAAAGGGCATGGAGCCGGACAGGGCGCTCGATAAGCTTGGCGTTAGAAGGTATTGCTGTAGGAGGATGATACTGAGCAACTTTGAAGTAATTGATAAGCTACTGCCATATGCGGAGGCCGTGGAGGCTCTGGGCGAGAAGGAGGGGTCATAAGTTGCAGATTTCTGACGTCAGCATCAGGCCTAGCTTTACCAGTAGGGGCGATGCCACTGTTGAAGCCACGGTAAAAGTCGGCTCGACGGAAGCGACGGTTACTGCACCGGCTGGCGCAAGTACGGGTGAATACGAGGCCCTGCACCTGCCGGCAGGAGGGTTTGGCAGCGTCCTGAAGTCGTTCAGGAAGGAAATGCTGCTTGGCATAGACCCGTTAAATTTTAAGGATGTATCTGATGCCCTGAAAAAGATGGACGGCACAAACAATTTTTCTAATATAGGTGGTTCGACGGCATTTGCGGTTTCGGTTGGGTCTGCTGTCGCTGGGGCCAGGGCTTCAAACATGCAGCTTTTTGAAACGTTCCACCTCAGGCACCAGATGCCATTTCCAATAGGAAATGTGCTCGGCGGAGGCAAGCATGCCGGCCCCGGGTCGCCTGACATTCAGGAGTTCCTTTCAAGCCCTGTTGGAGCAAAGTCTGTATTTGATGCTGTTAGCGCAAACATTGCAGTTCATCATGAAGTCTTAAAGCAGATAGAGAAAAGGGACCCGACGTTTGCGGGAGGAAAGGGTGATGAGGGTGCCTGGGCCGCGAACATCAAGGATGACGACGCGCTTGAGCTGGTCAGGAATTCAATCGATGCCGTTTCAAAAGAGCTTGGTATCAGGATAATCATGGGAATTGACATGGCTACGTCAACCTTCTACCAGAAGGGCATTTACAACTATTCCAGAAAGGGCCGAAAGCTTACTGGCGAAGAGCAGCTTGCCTATGTTGAAAGCATAATCAATAAATACGACCTGAAATACGTAGAGGACCCGTTCGACGAGGAGGATTTTGAAATGTTTTCCAGGCTGACAAAGGCAGTTAACATCATGATTGTGGGTGATGATATATTCGTAACCGACACCGAAAGGCTGAAAAGGGGAATATCAATGAAGGCCGGCAACGGTGTTATACTCAAGGTGAACCAGGTAGGTACGCTTTACGACGCCGAGCTCTTTGCAGAGGAGGCTGAAAGGTCAGCATATACGGTAGTGGCATCTCACAGGAGCGGTGATACGTGCGACCCGTACCTCGCTCAAATAGCCGTGGGGGTGGGTGCGGGATTGATGAAGAGCGGTGTTGTGGGCGGTGAAAGGATATCAAAGCTGATTGAGCTGTCAAAGGTAAACGATAATAACCCCCGGATTCCACTATGGAGGCCGATAGTCTAATGAGCAAAGAACCGCAGGATAACGCAGACGAAGGAGCTTCTGAGAGAAAGATTGCGTCACAGCTGACGGAGGGCGCCCTGATAGCTTCAGGTATAAGGATAGGGACAAACGTAGCGACAAAGCACATGAAACCATTTATCAGCAGGACCAGGGAAGACGGTCTTAACATACTGGACCTTGGCAAAGCCCTTTCAAGGATCGAGGTAGCGGGAAAATTTCTTTCCAGGTTCGATCCAAAGAAAGTGATGATTTATACGTCACGCGAGGCGGCTTTTACGCCAGTCTTAAAGTTTGCCGAGCTTACCGGGGTGAACGTGGTTACTGGAAGGCTGCTTCCCGGAACGCTTACAAATCCTTATTTGCCCGAATATAAAAACGTGGACGTGGTCATGTTGGTGGATCCGGCCGTCGACAAACAGGCCATTGAAGAGGCGATAAGGATAAACATACCGGTAGTGGCCGTGTGCGATTCAAACAATGTTACGACATATGTGGACCTGATTATTCCCGCAAACAACAGGGGGAGAAAGTCGCTGGCAATGATTTTCTGGCTGCTGGCCAGAAGCTACCTTATAAGTGCCGGAACACTCTCGCCAGAAGAGCCTATGAAGTACACGCCGGAGGACTTCGAGACTAAACTGGAAGAGGGCGCGTCCCTTGAGGACTAGGCATGCCGCGGTAGCAGGTTACTTTTACCCGTCAAATCCGGATGAGCTTAACGAGTCCATAAAGGGTTCATTTTTGAGCAGGTTTGGGCCGGGCAAGCTGCCGCCATCGGAACACGGCGCCGATGCTCTGGGGTATATGGTTCCGCATGCCGGCATTGAATATTCAGGGCCAGTGGCGGCACATGCATATTATGAAATTTCAGCCCTAAATGAAAGCCCCACGTTTATAATACTTGGCCCGAACCATTATGGCATAGGAAGCCCGATTGCAGTGCCCCAGAGCGACCAGTGGGAAACGCCCCTGGGCGTGGTGGAGATTGATGAGTTGCTAAAGCGTGACATAATAATGGAGTCAACAATGATAGATGTTGACGACAGCGCCCACTGGAGGGAACACAGCATTGAAGTTCAGGTGCCATTCCTTCAGTACATTATGAAGGAATTTAAAATACTTCCAATTACGATGTCATATATGGAGATGGGGGCCGCAATCGACGTTGCGGAAACCATTTACAGGGCAATCAAGGGCAGAAAAATAATCGTCATCGCATCATCCGATATGACCCATTATGAATCCCAGGCAAGCGTAAGGGAAAAGGACGGTGAGGCGATAAATGCAATAACTTCGCTTGACATTTCAGGGCTATACAGGGCCATTTCCCACAGCAACATAACCATGTGTGGCTACGGACCAGTGGCAGTTTTGATGCACCTCAGCAAGCTCATGGGATATTTGCAGGTAAATCTTTTAAAGCATTCAGACAGCGGCGAGATAACTGGAGACAAGTCATCGGTAGTTGGTTATGCCTCCATAGGATTTTATAAGAAATGATAAGCGCAAGCGCACCGGCTAAGATTATAATACTCGGTGAACACTTCGTTGTCCACGGCGCGCACGCCCTTGCGGCGTCAATTGACAGGTACATAACGGTGACGGCCTCTCACAGCAGCAGAGACGAGCTTTTTGCCTATGGCAGGCTGGTCAAAGCTGAACACATTTTCAATTCGGTTGATAGAATAACAAGGGGAAGGCATGTGAAGCTAGTTGTAAGGAGCCAGGTGCCAAACGGCGCCGGGCTCGGGTCTTCAGCGGCCCTCAGCCTTGCCTCGGCAATAGCCGTAAGCAAGCTTTTCCGCGCCAACCCTGACCCTTCATTGCTGTTTGAAATGTCAATGGACGCCGAAAAGCACGTCCACGGTAACCCGTCGGGCGTTGACGTTGCCGCTTCACTTTACGGGGGGTTTGTGCTGTTTAAAAAAGGTGAATTAACGCGGGTAAGTTCACCCCCGATCAGGTTTTTAGTGGTTGATTCCAGGCAGAGAAGAAAAACCGGTAACCTTGTAAAAAGGGTTAAGAAGTTCATGGACTTGAACCCAGAACTCTTTGATTCGCTGGTCAATTCGGCTGATCTGATGGCCAAGGAGGGCGCAGAGGCCATTTCAGGAGGGGAACTGCAGCTGGTGGCCTTATTCATGAGTGTTTCCCAGTCTTTTCTTGAATTGATCGGCGTATCAACGCCAAAAATAGGGTCAATGATCAGCAGCTTAAAAGGAAGCGTTATGGGCGCAAAGATAACCGGCGCAGGTGGAGGCGGCTGCATAATTGCCATTCCCGTACCTGGAGGAATGCCAAAGATTGGCTACACCGTAAATGCGGGGGTCGCTGGGGCATACCAGTTAAATTATGGGCACCCCATAGGTTGACCGAACCATCAGTGATTATGCACTCTAATAACAGCCATTTGCATGAACTGCTGCACCGAAATAACCGGCAGTCCTTTTAATAATCCAACTTTTGGTGATATAAATCTATAAGGTAGATGCTGAATAAGGTGGTCATGGGCACCGGTGATATGCTAACTGTTGTGAAGCTTGGAGGGTCAAGCATAACATTTAAGGAGCGGACATTTAGCTTTGATGAAGCCGCTATAAGCAATATATCAGGCGCGCTTGCCGGGTTCGAAGGTAGGCTGTTCATAGTTCACGGGGGCGGTTCATGGGGCCACCCGGTGGCGGCGGCTTACGGTTTAAGCAGCTTTTCCTACAGCAGCAATTCAAGGGGCGCATCCCTTACGAGGCTGGCAATGCTGGAGTTAAGCAAAAAGGTGCAACGTTCACTGGTTGACCACGGGATAGGCGTTTTCTTCTTTCCGCCCCAGCACCTGGAGTCAATGGCCGGGAACCTGGAAGGGCTCTATCAGGCCCGCGCGGTGCCCCTCACATACGGGGATGTGATCTATGAAAGTGGAAGGGGATACAGGGTGATAGGGGGTGATGAAATAATTAGCAGGCTGGCAGCCCTGCAGAGATTAAGGCGCGTCATATTTATAATGAGGTCCGGCGGAATCCTGGATTCAGATGGGAATCCCATACAAACAATCTCGTTAAAGAGTGGCAGGGGAACGCCGATGGATCAGGTGCCAATAATGAACGGCAACGCAACTTACACCTTCAAGCAGGCAAAGGATGAGCTCCAGACACTTTCACCGGACGCCACGGGGGGAATAACGTACAAGCTGCTGGTTGCCGAAATGCTGGCATCACAGGGCGTAGAGGTTTTATTCCTATCGTCAGGTGACAGGGATAACCTGGTTAAAGCTTTAAATGGCATGAAGTTTCAAGGTACAACAGTGGTGGGTTGATTGTCTATAAGCGAACGTAAAATTGATCACCTTTCAATAGTATCAAAGGAAAAGGTAGAGGCAAAAATTCAGACTACATGGCTTGAATATGTCAAGCTGATCCACAAAGCCGCGCCGGGGATAAGCTTTGATGAAGTAGACACGTCTGTTACGTTTTTGGGAAACCGCCTTTCCGCGCCTTTGGTCATAGACTCAATGACCGGCGGTGCAGAAGAAGCCAGAGAGATCAACGGGAAGCTGGCGGAAGCAGCCTCGGCCCTCGGGATAGGGATGGGGGTCGGCTCACAGAGGTCTGCGCTGAAAAATCCCGAGCTTTCTGATACGTTTTCTGTCGTAAGGGAAACAGCCCCTGACCTGTTTGTAATGGCGAACGTTGGCGGGGCCCAGATCGCAGCCGGCATGTCCCTGGACGACATAAAGAAAATAATAGATATGGTAAAGGCAAATGCGCTTGCAGTGCACCTCAATCCGCTCCAGGAGCTCATACAGCCGGAGGGCGACACCAATTTCGCAGGCGTTGTGCCGAAGATAGGTGAAATAGCAAGGGCAGTTCAGGTTCCGGTAATAGTGAAGGAGGTTGGCGCAGGAATTTCCCGTGAGATGGCGTTAGAGCTGCACATGGCCGGGGTCAGCGCAATCAACGTCGCAGGGGTGGGGGGCACAAGCTGGGCCGTGATTGAAGGCATAAGAGCCAAAAAGTCCGGCAACAGGGAAAAATTTGAGCTTTCTGAAACGTTTGCCGAGTGGGGCATTCCTACCGCGGCATCAATACTGGAAGTGAGGAGCGTAAGCAATATACCGCTTATCGCCTCTGGGGGAATAAGGAACGGGCTTGACGTTGCCAGGGCGATATCTATTGGAGCTGACATATCTGCAATGGCGCTGCCAGTTATGAAGGCAGTGCTAAAGGGCGGAAGTGAAGGCGCAAAGAAGCTGCTGTCAAAAGCCATACTTGAGTACAGGAGCGCGCTTTTCCTCACGGGTTCAAGAACAACGTCCGAATTGAAGAAGAAGAGGAAGATACTTCTGGGTCCATTGGGAGAATGGGCCAGGAGCGTTGGCATCCAATGATGCAGCACTCTGAAATTGTGAACAGGGTTAATTTATTTATTGATGGTTTGCTGGGTGAAAACATGGACGTTTACAGGGCCTCGGCCCACCTGATAGCTGCGGGCGGCAAAAGGCTGAGGCCCCTCCTGACGGTGCGCTTCTACGAATCCCTCGGAGGAACGGCTGAGGACATAATAGAAGCATCGGCTGCCGTGGAGCTGGTCCACAATTTCACGCTTGTGCATGATGACATAATGGATAACGACGATTACCGGAGGGGGGTTCCTACCGTGCACAGGGTTTACGGTACGGCGAAGGCAATACTTGCGGGCGACCTCCTGTTTGCGGAAGCTTACAGGGCTCTTTCAATGTCCCGGGTATTGAACTCCCATCCCGACAGGTTCTTGAGGTCAAGCAGCGCACTGACGGAGAACGTGGTTCAGGTATGTGAAGGGCAGGACATGGACATAACGCCGCCAAAAGAATTCAACGAAAGCTTTTATTATGATTTGATAAGGAGAAAGACTTCGGCCCTGTTTGTAGCTTCGGCCCTGATAGGCGTTTACGCGTCTGGCAAAAATGAATATGAAAGCGCAGCCAGGACATATGGCGACGGCCTGGGCATCGCATTCCAGATAGTTGACGACCTGCTGGGGATAATAGGTGACGCAAAGGAAACCGGAAAGCCGGTGGGCTCTGATATAAGGGAAGGAAAGAGGACGCTTCCTATCAGCATAGCCATCGGCATGGCAGATAAGGAGCTTAAAGCGAAAATACTTGGGGTTTACGGCAAACCTTCAAGCGATGAAGAGATGAAAGAAATAGTGGACAGGATCAAGTCAATGTACTTGGAAGAGCAAGTCCTGAATATAGCACGCTCGCACGCCCAGTCCGCGCTTGATGCCATCAAGAAAATACCGGAATCAGATTCAAAAAGGAGTCTGGAGGAACTAGTGGAACTTGCAATCAGGAGAAAAAAGTGAAGAACTGAGGGAAACCATCAGGAAAATAGCTGCACAGAACGCCCTCAAGCACGATGGCAGGGCCGACCCTTCGTCAGTCATGGGTAAGCTTCTTTCGCTCAAGCCTGAACTCAGGTCATCTATAAAGACCATAATGCCCCTTGTCAATGAAATATGCAGCGAGGTATCATCAATCCCGCTAGATAAACTAAGCGAAATTTACACGGAGGAGGGCAAAAAGAAGCAGGAAGGATCCGATCTTCCGGAGCTTCCTGGAGCAGTGCCGGGTAAGGTGGTAACCCGTTTCGCCCCAAACCCGAACAGCGCGCTACACCTTGGTTCCTCAAGGGCGGCAATCCTTTCTCATGATTATGCAAAAAAATATGGAGGAAAGTTCATTGTAAGGTTCGAGGACACCGATCCAAGGCTGAAAAGGTCTGACATGAAATTCTACAGTATGGTGAGGGAAGACCTCAGCTGGCTGGGTTGCGGGTGGGATGAGATGTATGTCCAGAGCGAGAGGATGGAAATATATTACAGGTGGGCCGAAGAAGCAATAAAGATAGGGCTTGCGTATGTTACAGAATGTGAAAGTGATAGGTTCAGGGGCCTTGTGCTTAAGTCCATGCCCTGCCCCGATAGGGGGCTTCCGCCCGAAGAGCATCTGGCGAGGTGGAACAAAATGCTCAGCGGTGAATACAGTGAGGGGCAGGCCGTAGTAAGGATAAAGACGGATCTAGAACACCCAAATCCGGCAGTCAGGGACTGGCCAGCCCTCAGGATAATTGACCCCGACAGATATTCTCACCCAATTGCGGGCAAAAAGTACCGCGTGTGGCCCCTCTATAACTGGGCATCGGCCGTGGACGACCACCTGATGGGCATAACGCACATAATCAGGGGGCAGGAGCACTTTGTAAACATGATAAGGCAGGGTTACGTCTATGAAGCATTTAATTGGGCCTACCCCCAGGCAGTGCACTATGGAAAGCTGATGATAGAGGGGGGTTCCCTGAGCAAGTCTGACATTGAAAGGGGAATCAAAGAGGGGAAATTTTACGGGTACGACGACCCAAGGCTTGCGACCCTTGCCGCGCTCAGGAGGAGGGGGATTGAGCCCGAGGCTGTGAGGAAAATGATACACGAAATGGGGATAAACCCAAATACTGCAACTGTAAGCCTTGACATACTTTACGCCCTGAACCGGAAGATCATCGACCGGGTTTCAAACAGGTACTTCGCAGTTTTTGGTGAACCGCATAAATTGAAGCTCAACGGGGTTTCCGGGCAGTTAACCGTTTCACTTCCCAGGCATCCCAGTGACCCCAACAGGCCTAAGCGCATTATAAATGTAAATGAAGGGGGCGTGCTCATAGAAGGGCGCGACTATTCTGGGAATTACGGGAAGGAGGTCAGGCTGATAGGGCTCGGTAACTTCAGGCTGCTTGATGAAGGTGCCCAGTTTGTCAACAATGACCTCAGCTACGCAAAGGGCTTGCCCCACATACACTGGGTTGCGGAGAATGAAAGCGTTGATATATCGGTGCTCATGGACGACGCAACCGAACTGAAGGGAAAAACCGAGAGGAACATCACATATGAAGTGCAGGGCTCACATGTGCAGTTTGAAAGGGAATTCTTTGCCAGGATTGAAGAAATCAAGCCTGATAGCGTCCATGCGGTGTACACTTCACGCTGACTTGGAAATTGATAAATGTAAAAATAGAGGCAGGCACAATGGCGTTTTATGGAAAACGACAGCTACGACTTTTCGGTTAAGGCTGATTACAGCTATGTCTCACCGCCAGGCGTTGACGAAAAACTAATTGATGATATTTCCAGGTTGAAAAATGATCCCCAGTGGGTGGAGGACATCAGGAAGAAGGCCCTGAAGGAGTTCTTGGACTTTCCCATGCCAAGGTGGGGGCCAAAGCTTGGAGGGCTTAACCTCAATGACCTGATATACTATATCAGGCCGTTAAACAAAAGGGCCGAAACGTGGGATGAACTGCCCGCTTCCATAAGGGATACTTTTGAGCGCCTCGGGGTTCCTGAATCGGAAAGGAAATTTCTGGCCGGCGTTGGGGCGCAGTTTGAATCTGAGATGGTCTATCACAACATAAAAAAGGAGCTGGAATCTCAGGGGATAATATTTCTGTCGATGGACGAGGCAGTAAAGGAATACCCGAATCTGGTAAGGGAAAACTTCGGGAAAGTTGTTCCAATAGGAGACAATAAGTTTTCCGCGCTTACCTACGCGGTCTGGGGAGGGGGAAGCTTTGTATATGTGCCGAAGGGGGTCAGGCTCGAGAAACCGCTATACGCGTATTTCAGGATGAACAGTTCAAACGAAGGCACGTTTGACAGGACCCTGATAGTCGCGGATGAGGACAGTTACATACACTATATAGAAAACTGCACAGCGCCAAGGTATTCAGAGGCTTCACTCCATTCAGGAGTTGTTGAAGTCATCGTAAAAAAGGGAGCCAGAGTTAGGTATACTTCAATCCAGAACTGGTCAAAGAACGTGTACAACCTTGTAACGGAAAGGGCCAGGGTCTACGAAGGAGGCAGGATGGAATGGGTGGGCGGGAACGTGGGGAGCGCGGTAACCATGGCATATCCCGCATCGTACCTTGTGGGCAAGGGCGCCAGCACGGACATCCTCTCGCTGAGCATGGCATCGGGGAAGCAGGAAATCGATTCAGGGGGCAAAGCATACCATGTTGCGCCTGAAACATCGTCAACAATCAGGTCAAAGGGAGTATCAATGAACGGGGGCAGGTCAACATACAGGGGCCAGGTGTACGTCTCCCGCGGGGCAGTTGACTCCAAGGCCTTTGTAAAGTGCGATTCACTGATAGCCGACGATTTGTCTTCCTCATTCACATATCCGTATGAAATAGTCAATGAAAGCGATTCAACAGTGGTCCATGAAGCCACTGCCGGAAAAATAAGCGAAGAAATGCTGTTTTACCTTCAGAGCAGGGGGTTAAAAGAAGCTGAGGCCAGGGCACTCATCATTTCAGGGTATCTGGAGGATTTCGAACGGCAGATACCGGCAGACTTCGCTGTAGAACTCAACAGGCTCATAGAGATGGAGCTGGCTGAATCGGTTGGCTAGCAGTTTCTTTAAAAAAGGTTAAATAGTGCACTGCAGAACGCAACATAACGCAAACGATGTCTCTGGGCTTATCGCTCTGGACGTTTTTGCTGAGAAGTGAAAAAATTACAATGAACGAATATAAAAATGGATTTGAAGAGCTTGGGCTGAGTGAAAGCTTGGTAAGGGCTCTGAATGAAATGAGCTTTTCCGAACCTTTTCCAATACAGCAGAGGGCAATTGTCCCAATGCTTGGGGGTAAGGACATAATAGGGCAGGCGAAGACCGGGTCGGGCAAAACTGCCGCCTTCGGGCTGCCTTTGTTGCAGCTGGTCGATTTAAGGAAAAAAGTAATACAGGCGCTTGTGCTGTCGCCAACAAGGGAACTTGCCGTGCAGATCACTAATGAGATAAGAAAGATGGGCAGGTACACCGGTGTCAAAGTAGTCACGGTGTACGGCGGCCAGTCAATAAACATTCAGAGGGAACAGATAGACAGGGGCTCGCAGATAGTAGTTGGAACACCGGGAAGGATAATTGACTTAGTCAACAGGGGCTACCTTGACCTTTCCACTGTAAGCTATGTGGTCCTTGATGAAGCAGACAGGATGCTTGACATGGGTTTCATAGACGACGTCGAGCAGATACTTGACTGGCTGACTGACATGAGGCAGATGGCCCTTTTCTCCGCCACGATGCCCGACGAAATCGTAAGGCTTGCCTCAAAATACATGAAGAACCCTGAAAAGATAATTTTAAGCGCAGACGAGCCTTCGGTAGATGAGCTTGACCAGTACTATACTGTTGTAAGCGAGGACGAAAAGCTAGACAGGTTAAAGCAGATAATAAAGAGGGAAAAGCCTGAAAGCTGCCTGGTTTTCTGCCGGACAAAGAGGAGGACTTCAAGGGTTGCAAGAGAACTAGGGGATTACTTTAGGGACGTTGCCGCCATACACGGGGACCTTTCCCAGCCTCAGAGGGAAAGGGCGCTTAACGCTTTTAGAAAGGGGAGGGCCAGCATACTTGTGGCAACTGATGTTGCTGCGAGGGGGATAGACGTGCCCGGGATAAAGCTTGTCATAAACTACGATTTCCCTGATGAGCCGCTGATGTACTTCCACAGGGTTGGCCGGACGGCAAGGGCCGGGAATGACGGCAAGTCAATTTCCTTGGTAAACAAATATGATCTGAGCATGCTTGTTCAGGTAATGGGCATGACGGAGGCCACAATCAAGCCTCTTGAGCCCGAAGACGAGGAAAGGCTCAGAAGACCGCAGGCTGTAAGGGATGACCGCAGGCACGAAAGCAGAAGGGGGCATGGATGGCATGAAAGGCGCAGCGAAAAGGCCAAGGAGTGGTACATTGAATGAAAAAACATTAGCACTGACTAAATTATAGGAATACATTAATATACAATATTTTGAAAATATCCTGTATGACAAAAGTGGAAGAACTGACGGTAAGGCTGGGAGCAGCGGCTGGTGACGGAATACAGAGCGCCGGGGAAATTCTTGCAAGGATTTTGTCCAGAAGCGGGATATATATTTACACCTACAACGGCAATCAGTCGGTTGTAAGGGGAGGGCACGTATGGTTTCACATACATGCCGGAAACAAGCCAGTTTACAGCATGGGGTATGGCCTCGATTACCTCGTGGCATTTACCCAGCAGTCAATGGACGAGCATGCCGATGAAGTCAACAGTGGAGGAACCATAATTTATGATTCATCAAGTGTTAAGCCGGTTAAGGCGGCTGAGGGCGTCAGGTTTGTTCCCGCAGAGCTGGCCAACATAGCTCTAAAATATGATAAATACCCTATAATGAAGAACACCGTTGCCCTTGGTATACTGGCAGCAATGATGGGAATCGATTTCAAGATCGTGGATGAGACAATACACACCCAGTTTGGTAAAAAGAAAGAGGATGTGGCGCTAAGGAACATTCAGGCTGCCACCGAGGGATACCAGATAGGTTCAAAGCAGGAAAGGGGCAAGGAACTGGCCTATGATTACACCAAGAGGCTTCCGTTCCTTCATTCAAACTACTCCTTTTCTCTGGGCGCGGTCGCGGCAGGGTGCAGGTTTTATGCCGCATATCCGATGACGCCTGCAAGCCCAATAGTGCACTGGCTTGCAAACCATGCAGAAGCACTGGGCATAACTGTTTTCCTTGCGGAGGATGAAATATCAGCAATAAACGCAATAATAGGTGCCTCATATGCAGGGGCAAGGGCCATGGCAGGAACAAGCGGAGGGGGCTTTGCCCTGATGCAGGAAGCCATGGGCGAGGCGGCAATGACTGAAACTCCCATCGTAGTGGTTGATGTAATGAGGGCCGGACCAAGCACCGGCCTTCCTACAAAGACCGGTCAGGGGGACCTGAACATGATGCTCGGGCTTTCCCAGGACGATTTTCCCCGTGTCATTTTAGCGCCGGTAAATGCGAATGACGCTTATTCAGCAGCAATCAGGTCTTTTGATATATCCGACAGGTACCAGGTTCCTGTAATAGTCCTGATGGATTTTGCAATAGGGGATGGCGCATACATAACCATAACGGAAGACTTTAATCCGGCCGATATTAATCGTGGAAAGCTGGTGTATCAGGCATCAGGGGATATGCTCAACGGAACCTGGTTCAGGAGGTACCAGCTGACGGAGGATTGCGTATCGCCAAGGTCAATACCTGGCACGCCAGGGCTCATGTACGTAGCCAAAACAGATGAGCATGACGAATTTGGCCACGATGTAAGCGATGTGCTTGCCGGGCTTAAATCCGCGCTAAAAACTAGGGAGCAAATGTATGAAAAGAGGATGAAAAAGCTTGAATATATAAGTAAGGAAATGCGACCCCCAGCAATATTCGGTCCATCAAAAGCCGACCTCACGCTAATAACCTGGGGCAGCTCTGCAAACCCTGCCAGGGAAGCCGTTGAAAGGCTCAGGGGAAGCGGAATATCGGTTAACTCCTATGAATTTACCGACATATTTCCGCTGAACCAGGAGGTGGAAGGCATGCTGAAGCAGGCAGGCAGGACGGTTGACGTTGAGGCAAACTACACCGGGCAGTTTGCAAATTACCTTAGGAGGGAGACCGGCATAATGGTGAAGGACAGGATGCTGAAATACAATGGCGAGCCTATATATCCGGGAGAGGTTGAAAATTTTGTCAGGAAAATCCTTGGAAAGGAGGTGCATTGAAAATGATAAGTTTGAAGGACTTTGAAAGTGATGTAAGGCCTGACTGGTGTCCGGGTTGCGGGGACTTCGGGGTGCTTGCAGCTCTGAAGGACGCACTCGTGTCCCTGAAGATTCCGCCCTACAATACGGTGATAGTGAGCGGCATAGGATGTTCCAGCAATCTTCCGGGCTTTATAAGGACCTACGGGTTCCACGGACTGCACGGCAGACCTGTGCCCGTTGCCCTGGGAGTGAAGAACTCAAACCCTGAACTTACCGTGATAGTGACTGCCGGAGACGGGGATGAATACGGGATAGGCTTCAACCACGTGGTGCATGCGGCAAGGAGGAACGACAACATCGTAGTCATAGTTATGGATAACCTGATATACGGGCTCACGACAGGCCAGCTTTCGCCAACTTCCAGGGAGGGACAGGTTACAAAGACCACGCCCGACGGCAGCGTCTACCGGCCATTGAATCCACTAAGCGCAATAATGGGCGTAGGCGGAACCTTCGTGTCTCGCGGTTTCTCCGGCCAGCCAAAGCACCTTTCATGGATAATACAGGAGGCAATAAAGCACAGGGGTTTCGCGCTGATTGATGTTATAAGCCCCTGCGTAACATGGTTTGATATATACGATGAAGTAAAGAAGCAGATATTCAAGCTAGAGGATATGAAGCATGACCCCTCAGATATGACAAAGGCGCTGGAGATGGCGGGAACAGATAAGGGACTGCCCATAGGCATATTTTACAGGAGGGAAGACGTGCCTAGCTTCCAGGAAATGCTCCAGCAGCAGATAGGCAAGAATCCGCCGTCAAAGAGCGTAAAGACGCTTGACAAGGCCAAGATTGAACAGCTGAAATATGAATACAGTTAAGTATTCGGAGCTTGAGGAACGCCTTTCAGGTTACGAGCACCGGGAACTCAGGGACGGCAACACCATAAAGATCATAGTTCAGCTTCCGATGGCCGAAAGCAGGTTCGGAACCCGCCAGGAGCTTGAAATAGCGATGAATCTGGCCGGAAATCAAGCAACAATCACGGGGATATTTCTTATTTCCGGCAGCTCGGCAAAGGAAGTCGGCTATGACCTTATCGCCGACTGGCTGGGGTTACGGTAGCTTGCAGGCAATATTTTTGGGGACGTCGTCGGCAGTGCCAACTGTTCAAAGAAATACGGTTTCAATCGTTATAAACACGAGCGAGGGACAGCTCATGTTTGACTGCGGTGAAGGGAGTCAGAGACAGATGCTCTATGCGGGGCTCAATCCGATGAAACTTAAGGCCGTATTTATAACCCACATGCACTTTGACCACATAATGGGCCTTGTGGGGCTGCTGATGACCATGGGCCTCCTCAACCGGACTAAACCGCTCACTGTCGTGGGCCCGAAGGGGCTGGGAAAGATGATCAATTTTTTCGAGCGTGAGCTTTATATGAATCATGAATACGAGCTGATCTTCAGGAGCGCCGAGCCCGGGAAGGTGTATGAGGAGGGGGAGGTAAGCGTAGAAGCTGAAAGGGCCCTGCACAGCACTGAAAGCTTCTCCTACAAGGTTGTGCATGCCAAAAAAAAGAGGAAGTTCCATATAGAAAGGGCAAGGGAACTTGGTATACCGCAGGGCCCGCTGTGGGGCAAGTTACAGGTGGGGGAGACGGTTGAGTATAACGGCAGAACCATCAGGCCGGAAGAGGTCTGCGAACCCCCCGCAAGGCCAATAACAGTCGGCATTTCCGGGGACACGGCCTATTCTGACAGCCTTGTAAGATTCTTTGCCGGGGTCACTTTGCTAATCCATGAATCCACCTTTTCGTCAGAGCTTCAGGACAGAGCCAAGGAAATGCTGCACTCAACGAGCACTGACGCCGCGAGGGTCGCCCTCGAGGCCGGCGCCGGTTATCTGATAATCTACCATTTCAGTGAGAGGTACAGGGACATAAAGCTACTTGAAAACGAAGCCAGGTCGGTTTTTGAGAAAACAACGGCGGCGAGGGACTTTATGAAGGTTGAAATTTTAGAGAATAGCATAAAAGCGGAACAGTTGAAATTAAGGTGTGCGGGAAAAGACGCTGATAATAAGGTGGGGACTTAACGAGGACGTCCTCTTTAATTACCTGATAGCTTCAGACAGGGAAGTGGTCAGGGACGGCTTTGTACTTTCAAGGGTCAACGAAGATAGGGCGCTAAAAATTTTAAGAAAGATAATTGAAAAATACAAAATTGAAAGGTTGATCGTGGAAAACAACACATTCCTCAACAACATGAGGGTAGCCACGGACGGGCATGACGTTTCGGAGACAAAACAGTGGGGCAAAAAGCTCAGGTTAATTGACAGGATATACCAGGACATAATAGGAGGTCTGGTGCAGATCCCGTTTGAAGTTAAGGATTTCTATCCCGTGGGGGAAAAGCTCAAATGCAATAACGGCAGATTCATTGAATTGGACAGCCACGGCTGCGTGAAATTTGAAAAGAGAAAGTTAAGGATCCCAAAATCGCTTATCAATTTTTCAGCTTACGTTTATGAATCATTTATGGTTCCGGGGGTAAGTTTTATCAGGCCGGCCGATAAGTTAACCGAAATTGGGGACGGGAAAATTTCATTGCAGCTTGATGGAAGACGGGAAATAATACTGAATGCCGAACTCAAGCCGGAAAGCAGGTATGTCGCCGTATGGGTTAGGAATACGAAAAACGGTCCTGACGCAATAATATCTTACGGCAGGACGCCAGGTCAGGCGCTGAGGCAGCACAGGAAGGCGGTGATCGAGGAAATGGTAAAGTGGGTTAACGAAACAAAGGAGGTCGGTTTTGTGCTCGGGCTGTCAAGGGTAAGCCATGCGCAGGCGCCAGAGTACATCATAAAATTCATGGAAAAGACAGCATGACCTAGTACATAGGGTAAATTTTTTTCAGTATCCCTGCTATCTCTTCAGACGCATCCCTGAATTGCAGCCTTGCCGGTTTTTTGTCCTGCAGTATCCATTTCGCAAGCTCATCTAACCCCGAAGGCCTGCTCAACGCTCCCCTCTTTATCAGGTACCTGTCAATGTATGTGAGCTCGCCGGGATACATTGTGAAGCTCTTTACGCCAAGCAGGGCAGCCTCAGCATTCATGGTACCGCCCCTCCCCACAAACGCTACTGCCTTTTCAATGGCATTGGGCCCAAAGAACTCTCCGCCGTAGACCATGAGGTTTCCCAACTCTTCCTTCTGCTTAACGTATCTCCTGAGCAGGACGACCCTGTAATCTGGCAGCATTCTGCTTAGCTCAACGGCAAATTCGAGGGCTCCATTGCTCTGTACATAGGAAGACATGTACTCCTCTTCCCTTATCACGACCGCGCCTTCTGTTGCTTTCTCCACGTCGTTTTTTTCCGGCCACATTTCCCTGTGCATGATCCAAGCGGTGGGGTCAAGTGAATGGTACTTTATTGTCCTGCCCGCTCCGTACTGCTTCCAGGATTTTGCCGGGATCACCCACGGGTATATAACGGAATCTGAAAGGGGGACTGTCAGCCGCCCTACAAAGAGGCTGTGTGGAGAGTCGCAAATGAGGACATGCGGTATTCCTAGGCCGAATGCCACCCTTGCAGCCTCAGGGCTTCCAAATGATATGGCAAGCTGAGGCCTTAGGCCCGGTATGAGTCCGGAAAGCTCATACGTCCTTTTGGCGCTTTCAATAAGCTTTTCTTCCTTCCTAGCTCCGCCGTGCCTGCCTACGACATTGTCAGTTGTCCTGACCCTGATTCTGGCCTTGACCCTTTCCAGTTCTTCATATTCCCTTGTCGTAAGCAGGATGTCATTTCCTTTCCCGAGTAACCTTTCAAAAGATGCAAACATCAAGTAGTGCTTTGGTGTCAATACGTCGAACCATATCTTCAATGATTGGTTTCATGGCAGCTGGATTATTAACTTTTTTGCTGGACCGATTGTTTCATTCAGTGATTTAAGATAGGTTGCTGAGGCTAACTTCACACATCTTTATACCATTAAAGATGGCCTGCCTCATACGGCTTGATAGAACACTTGTTTTCCTTTCTTTGAAGCTGTACTTTGCCCTTTTTTGACATTGCATTGAATAACCTCTTCAGCATAATTCGTGAACATTTGGCCTCATGAAAACCCTTGTGAGCCTTTCAAGGGTGTCCACGTTAAGGTGGTTCTTCAATACCATAACTTCAAATACTTTGACAGGCATGTCCTTTTTTCCTTCTTTTTTGCAATTGTTTATTGGCCGCATAATTTTTGGGGATAAAAAGCATAACTGTGATCCGATTAAAAGCGGTTATTTTATGATCAATAAAGGTCAGCGGGAAAAAAGTTATTTAACCGGCCCCGCAATAAAGGCCATTGAGAACATATAACTTAAAGTGCACTAGCTGCAGAACGGTGTATGACCGGGATTACCCTTGGCCAAGGTGTGAAAGGTGCGGCGGCCTTCTTGAAGTTGAATACGACTACAACTCCATAGAGCTTCCCCGGAACTTTAAGACCCAATTTATAAAGCAATGGAAGTACAGGCCGTTTTTTCCCGTGAGCAGGAAACCTGTAACGGCAGGTGAAGGGGGAACTAGGCTTAAGAAAATCGGTCAGGGCCTTTACCTGAAAATTGAAATCGATAATCCAACCAAGTCGTTCAAGGACAGGGGGTCTACCGTTGAAATAACAAGGGCCATTGAGCTGGGATTTGACCGCGTTGTCGTGGCTTCCACCGGCAACATGGCACTTTCGGTTTCTGCATATTCCGAGATAGCCGGCATTGAGGCGATAACGTTTGTGGGGTCAGGCGCCAATCTCAACAAGATCGACATGATCAGGAACAGGGGAGGAAAGATAGTTCAGGTGGATGGCGATTTTAATGACGCAATGAACGAGGCGGAAAAGTTCGCAAAGGAGAGTAAGGCATTTTTGGTTGGGGATTACCTTTACAGGAAGGAGGGGCAGAAGGGGGTATTCTTTGAGATAATGGACCAGCTGGGGTTTAACCCACCCGATTACCTGTTTGTTCCTGTGGGCAACGCGACGTTAATTTCCGCATGCTACAAGGCGTTTCTTGAGTTCAGCAGGCTTGAACTGATTGGCAAGATGCCGAAGATCGTTGGGGTGCAGGCAGAGGGTGCAAAGCCATTTGTAAATTATGTAAAAACCGGAAAGCTGGTGAAAGTAAACACAAACACGGATGCTGATGCCATAGCCGTCGGCTATCCCACATATGCAAAGCAGGCAAGGGAAGCAATTAAGGAAACCAATGGCGATGCTGTGACGGTAACAGACAGAGAAATGAGGGAGGCAATGGGAGAGATATACAGGAAGGCAGGGGTATGCGCGGAGCTAGCCGGTGCGTCGGCATATGCGGCAATGATGAAGTACAGGATAAGGGAAGGGGAAAGCGCCGTAGCAGTAGTTTCAGGGGGTAACATTTAGCCTGTGCATTCTGCACCTGGGTTCGTATGATTCCATTCCCCCTATCAGGACTTCCTTCCCATCGCTGACTTTCCTTATAGTAAAGGTTGCAGGATTGCCGCAAACTGTGCACACGGCTGTCAGCTTGACCACTTCATCTGCTATCGAAAGCAACTGCGGCATCGGCCCAAACGGCTCGCCAAGGTAGTTCTTGTCCAGCCCCGCCACCACGACCCTCAAACCTGAGTCTGCAAGCCTTTCACAGACATTTACTATTCCCTGGTCAAAGAACTGGGCTTCATCGATCCCAATTACATCGTACTCTTTTCCAGTGGTATATACCTTTTCTGAGCTATCTGTGGAAATTGAATTCATCTTTCTACCGTCATGGCTCGTCACCCCTTCACCATATCTGGTATCAATTTGGTGCTTGAACAGCACAACGCTTTTTTTCGCAAGCATGTACCTATGAAGTTCTACAATCAGTTCTTCAGTTTTTCTTGAAAACATGGGACCAGTATAAACCTTTATCCAGCCAGCCATACATCTAGTGATGGTTATGTATTTAAAAGGTTAACATATGATGCCTTATAATGCGCCATCATTTAAATTAAAAGCTAAAATATACAATTGTAAAAGAATATGGCATGCATGACATTTATGTTTTTATTGAAATACCAAAGGGAAGCAATATCAAGATAGAATATGACGAAAAGCTCAAGGCGCTGAGGGTTGACCGCATACTGTACACGGCTTCAGTCTATCCATTTAACTATGGTTTTATA
>JBMFTE010000013.1:0-19640 GCA_049967195.1 Nitrososphaeria archaeon | reverse complement strand
ACGGGCCTGGTGGGATTCGGACCCACGACCTACTGGTTAAGAGCCAGCCACTCTACCTGCCTGAGCTACAGGCCCATTTTTGTGATAAAATTTTGTTTTTATAAGCTTTTCTAGGTGCCGTTGATTTTTTCCACAATGCCTGGAAGCTCATTTAAATCATGCATTGTGTAATCCGGTTTAACGCTAACTGACCTGCTGTATTCATCTCTCACTACCAGCGCGGCTAGCGAGCCTGCCTTTTTACCCGCAATTATATCATACTCTCTATCTCCCACGCTGATACATGAGCCAGGTGCTAGGCCCATCTTTTCAAAAGCCTTTAGGAAAACGTCCGGCTCTGGTTTTGGGTTTTTGACCTCTTCACTGCTTACCCAGCAACATACCAACTGGTTTATCTTAAAATGCTTTACTATTTCATCTATCATATCCTTTCCCATGCTCGTGGCTATTGATGTCTTTATGCCCATTTCCCTTAATTTTATAACCGAAGAGTATGCATCCGGGAAAAACTTAATTCTCCAAATGTTTTCAATAAAATATTTCTTCCTTATTTCTTTCATTTTTTCAATGTCACTACTGCTTAAATTGTTTACGAACTTGGATGCAATCACCGCCGGCGAAAGCCCTACATATTTTCTTATTTCTGAAGGCTTAACATCGAGCCCAAATTCTTTAAATGTGCTCGACCACGCTATCATCAGAGTTTCCGCACTATCTATTAGTGTCCCATCAAGGTCAAAAGCTATTCCTGCAATCATCGGCGCCCTATATACATGTTAAAATTTAAACCATGCGAAAAATTTGAAGTTTTTATACCTAAACCTTTTATCCACGCATAATTCATCCAAAATGGCGCATGTCACAAGAAAGAAAAAACATAATTTACCTTTTCATTTCAAGGTCATTCAGAAGCTTTGTGGCAGGCTTCGTAGCCATAGCCATAAGCCTCTATTTCTATGATGTGCTGAAACTTTCGCTGATACTGGTCGGCGTGCTTTTCACCGTGGGGGCATTTTCAACACCATTGATCTCGCTCCTTGTGGGAATCTTGGGAGACAGATATGGCAGGAAATTTATATTGCTGGCCGACCTTCTTACGCTGCCACTTGCGCTTGCAATTATACTGCTAACCAAGAATTTTTTTGCGCTAGCGGCTGCAAGCGCAATAGGCGGCTTTGGCGTTGCGGGCGGACTTGTGGGCGGAGGAGTTGGAGCTTCAGTTGGGCCGGTTGTAACAACCATGCTTGCAGAAAATACGAACAACGAAAACAGGACATTTATATATTCTATTAACAGCGTTATTTCAACATTCGCCGGAGCAGGTGGTGCCCTGCTTGTATCGTTTATCAGCTTTCAGATTCTGTTTAAAATAGGGATCATAATTTCACTCTTTTCAGCATTGATAATTTTGCCTGTTACAGAAAAATTCAAGGGATTCAAAACAATGCAGAAAAAAGGTGAAAACTCAATTTCGGAAAAGGACCGGAGATTCATTAAGGCATTTGCCTACACCGGCCTGTTAAACGGCCTATCAATGGGGCTCATTACACCCTACTATCCGATAATATTTCATGCCTTTTTTCACATGACCACTGCAGATGTAGGATACCTGATGAGTTTGGGGGGAATTATTTCAGGGGCGGTAGATATATTTACGCCAGTACTCACAACCAAAATGGGCTTTCTAAAACTCATTACAAGGACCAGAGTAGTTTCTGCTACCATGATGATGCTGATTCCGTTTTCACCCAACTTTATATTCGCAAGCGCGCTTTACCTCTTTATGACACCGCTCAGGGCTGTTTCATTGCCAGCCCAAACGTCACTCCAGATGTCGCTCATAAGCGAAGGAAGGAGAGCGACCTCAAGCGGGCTAAATCAGGCAACCAGATTGCTCGCTTCAGCCGTTGCCACTTCAGCGGGCGGCACACTGCTGGCTCTAGGACCGTTGCTGATACCGTTTGCCATAGCAGCCAGCTTTACATATGGAAATACGGCACTGTATTACTATTACTTTGCCGGCATTCCCGAAGCCAATAAAAAGCGCTAGATGCTCCTGTTAAAAAGCTTCAGCATTATTGCCTTTTGCACGTGCAGGCGGTTTTCAGCCTGGTCAAAAACCACAGAATGGCTGCCATAAAGAACCTCTTTCGTAACTTCCTCGCCATGGTGAGCAGGCAGGCAGTGCATAAAGAGCGACCCCTCTGGCGCTCCTTTCATGAGTTGCTCGTTTACCTGGTATTTTGGCAGGAAAGCTGCTAGCCTCTGCTCCTTTTCCTTTTCCTGGCCCATGCTGGTAAACACATCCGTATAAATTGCGTCTGCATCGCTTACAGCCTCTGCTGGATCATCAGTTACCTTTATTGAGTTGGCAGAAAGCTCATTTGCCATGCCAACAACGGCCTTTTTTGGCTCATATCCCGGAGGTGATGCCACCGTAACTCTGGCGCCTGCCAGGGCTGAACCCAGAATTAATGATGTACAAACGTTATTGCTGCCATCACCGATAAAGGCTATCCTCTTGCCCCTGACGCCTCCTAGCTTTTCCCTGATTGTGTAAAGATCTGCCATTATCTGGCAGGGATGCTCAAGGTCTGAAAGCGCATTTACGACTGGCTTTTCCATGCTTAAAGCAAGTTTGACCAGATCCTCATGCCTGTATACCCTTGCTACAACCATGTCCACGTACCGGTCCAGCGTATGCCCGGTGTCCTCAACCGGCTCTCCACGTGAAAGCTGAGATGTTGAAGCATCCATATAAATTGGGCTTCCCCCTAGCTGATTAATCCCGACCTCAAAGCTGACCCTTGTCCTGGTTGATGGTTTTTCGAACAGCAGGAGCACATTCTTCCCATAAAGCAAATTGTTAAGCGGGTTGGCCTTGAGCCTGTCGGTCATGGACCACACTTCCTCCATCTCTTCAATACTGAAATCAGTAACAGAAATATAATCTGCCATAATTTCCATACTTTTGCATAACCGTTTTTAAGCTTTGCTTGCAGTGCTTGTAATATGCGGGGCATAATAGCCGTGATCACTGATTTTGGAAACAGGGATCATTATAATGGAGTAATTAAAGGTGTAATTCTGGGCATTAACCCAGAAGCGACCATTGTGGACCTTGCTTCAGATGCAGATTCATTCAGCATAACCGATGCTGCTTTTATGCTGTATGCATCAGCCAGTTACTTTCCCAGGGGCACCGTATTTCTTGCTGTGGTTGACCCTGATGTTGGAACCGAAAGGAACGCTGTGGCTGTGGAGTGCTCAGAACATTTTTTTGTGGGCCCTGACAACGGCGTGCTGTACCCAGCTGCCGCCAGGGAAGGAATAATTAGATCCATCAAGCTGGAGAACAGCGGGGGGACGTTTGACGGAAGGGATGTCTTTGCTCCCGCTGCGGCCAGGATAAGCCTCGGAAACAGCATAGAAAAGCTTGGCAAAATCGTTTCCCTCAATGTAAAATATGAGTTTGGTTATGCAACCATTGACGATGTATGGGTCGATGCAAAGATAATACATGTTGATAAGTTCGGGGACGCTGTAACTAACATAAAAAGCAAACAGCTTGCAGGCATTAATTCAATAAAGTACAGGGGCAAAACAATTCACCGGGCAAGATCTTTTTCAGGCTGCAGCGATATTTGTTTTATTGAGGGAAGCAGCGGATTTATTGAGATTGTCGCAAACATGCAGAGGGCCTCAGAAGCGCTTAACCTATCAACCAATCAAAACATGAGGATTGAACTATTATGAACAGCACAAAAAAGATAGAAGGCATGTTCTCAGGCATCACTAAGGTATACGATGCCCTCAACGATATAATGAGTTTTGGGCTATCACGAATATGGCGCATGTATGCAAGCCAGGCCGTGTTATCCAGCTGGAAGGAGGGGTTCAGGGTGCTTGACCTTGCCGTTGGTACGGGCTACATGACCGGAAGAATACTCAAGGACTCACGAAACGGGGTAAACGTTGTTGGCTGTGACATAACAAGGGCCATGCTGGTAAATGCTTCCAGAAACCTGGGTGATGGTGTGCCGCTTGTGCTGGCTGACGGCAGGCACCTGCCATTCAGGGATGGGTCATTTAACTCTGTCGTCAGCGCATTTTCACTCAGGAGCTTTATTGAGGAAGGCCACGCTGAAGTCCTTTCCGAAATAAAAAGAACACTGGCGCAGGACGGCCTGGCGGTGTTTGTCGACACCGGAAAGCCTGAGGGAAATTTCATGAATGCCTTTTTCCTTGTTTATATGAGCATAATGAAGCGGCTGGGGGGCATCTATGACAGCGAATCGTATAATTGGCTAGCGAAAAGCATATGGACCCTGGATCCCAATGAATTCAAAAAAGCCATGACTGAAGCTGGGTATAAAAGCAACGTTTACGCCCTGCCATTCGGCGTTCCGTATTTATTTGTAGGGAAAAAGTGACTACGGCATTGTTCCAAATATCTTGCCAGCTATCAGATTTGTAAAAAATGATGTCAATATGTACCAGGTGACAAAGTTCATGCCGTATGCAATTCCTACCGGTTTGACCGCCTCAAAATAAAAGATGGAAAAATGAAATGGTGACAGGGCCACTATTGAAGTTCCAAAGAAGTAGCTGAGAAGGTAGAACAGCACAAGGAACGGTATGAGCAGATAAAGGCTAACCTTCATTCTGTCCATCTGAACCTTCATTGTCATTTCCTGCATCTGCTTCTGCTTTTTCTCAAGCTTCTCAATTTTAGCCTTGTCCCCGGTCTTTAGGGTCTCCCGGTATTCCTTTAAAAAAGCATTATACGCCTTCATGGTTTCATTGCTGGCCTTAAGGTCAACCTTTGCCCTGGTAAATGCGTTGCTTATCAGTGATGATGCCACGGCAACTCCCAGGATTATGAGTGATGATTCGAATATCTGCATACCAGATCAGAGCTCCAGCTTTTTAATAAGCTCTTCTACCGTCTGCTCAAGCATGTTTTCCCTGTTATAAACTTCCACCATCATTGCGCCGGTTAACGTTGATGCGGCACCAACCATAATCCTGGACAGCTGGATTTCATAGTTGATGTCTGCTTCATTTTCTGATTCCCTCTTTCTGCTTAAATCATTCATTCTTCTTCTTATTATTTCTGAGGGTTCAGCCAGCAAGAGTACCAGGTGAGTTGGCTTCAACTCGCTCAGGACGTGCGCGGGCAGGCCAGGAAGGTAACCGTATGGCGTAGGAATCATGTAATGGGTGTCAATAAATATAATGCCTTCTCCGTTCATTTTCCTGGCTGCGCTTGCCTGAAGTTCCTTTTGCTCTTCAAATGAAAGCTTCCTCATTTCGTCCCTGTCCCTGATGCCCAATTTTGCGGCTTCCTCAAGCATGACTGTTCCGTATATGAACACCTGAAACTTTTTACCTTCGCCCGTAAGCCTCTTGTACAGCGCATTGAGCACAGTTGTCTTGCCTACTCCAGCAAGACCCCCCACTATTATCACCTTTTCACTACTTTTCTCCAAGTATACCACCAAGTCCCGGTATCATTGAAGCCATCTGCTCCTGTGCGAGCATCTGATAGTAGCTTATGGATATGTCTATCGCCAGCAGAAGCCCGATGCCTGTGCCGAAAACGTTGAGTATTGACGATGTTGCAGCAAGTATCCCTATTAGGAGGCCGCTAAAGAGAGTCACAGTGGGTATGTACCTTTGCAGCAGCGTGCTTACGGATGACCTGGTTGTCCTAAACCCAGGCACCTGAAGGTCAGAACCCAGCAGGTTTTCCGCTGCCTTTTCAGCCGACATTCCGCTCACATCCACCCACATTCTTGCAAATACAACGCTGAGAACTATCACAAATGCAGAATAGGTTACGACCTGAATCGGATGCAGCATGGCTGCTGGATATGGAGGCGGCGAGGTTATGTAATACAGCAAACCGCCGGTTATTGTTCCATTAACCTCTGTGCCAAGCCATGAAAGATGGGGTACCAGGGATGCGTTCTTGGCAAGTATCAGGAAGAAGAACTGAGCATCGGCGATCAGGGCGGAAACCAGAATAACTGGTATGTTGGAAACATATAACAGCTTGATCGGATATGTTGCGGAATAACCCCTGAACTTGGATGAGCTAATCGGTATTTCTATCCTTACGCCTTCCAAATAGAGGATTATCAGTATGAATATGATTGTGGAGATGAAACCTATAAGGGAAGGATATGAAGATGCGCGGGTAACCAGCAGCGAGAAGGCCCTGTGGATGCTTTCATTTATTGCAAACGGTATGTACCCGAAGAACTGCCCGCTGACCGGTATTGGACTAAAAACGTCAAGCATTATCTGCATTGATATGCCAGCAAGTATGAAAAGGCTGATTCCACTCCCCAGCCCCCAGCCCTTTTGGATCATCTGATCCAGAAGGAAAACTATCAGGCTTGCCACAATAAGCTGAACGATTACTATTGCGGCAATAGTCGGTGACCCAACCGTGCCTATTACGCCGCTTACGACATAAAACACGGCTTCTATGATTATAAAAACAAATGTAAGCACCTTTGTCAATGAAGCAAAAAGCTTCTGATCTTCCGCATTTGAAAGGTCAAGGCGCAAAAGGTCAGAGCCTACAAGCACCTGAGTTATCAGGCCGGCCGTAACTATCGGGCCTATTCCTAGGGTCATAAGGGTGCCTATGTTTGCTGCAAAAATGATCTGATAAAAGAACAGGGCGCTCTGAGTTGATGTGATCACCTTGTAAAGTGGTATCTGCGCCATCACAAGGTAAAGAACAACCGCCAACCCGGTCCATATAAGCTTCTCTGTCAGCCCTGGCTTTCGAGCAGGCTTTGGCACCTCTGGCAGAATGCCCGCAACCCTGTTTATAATGTCTTTACTTCTCAATAGAGGCTTCACTGATTTTTCCGCCGGCAGCCTCGATTGATTCTTTAGCTTTAGCGGTGAACCTGCTGACCACAACGCTGTATGCCCTGCTCACCTTGCCCTTTCCTAGCAGCTTGTCATACCCCATTGAGGTCAGGTCAAGCAGCGGCATGCCATTTATTTCCTTCTTTTCCTTTTGGTTTTCATATAGCAGTTCCAGTTCACCCACATTAACCCATTTCTTTGACTTCCTGACCCTGCTAAGGGAATAGAAGCCATTCTTTCCAAAGTAATCCGGAGCATAGACCACCGTCCATGACCACTTGTGCTTGTGCAGGCCAGCCTTTCCTACCCCTCCCTTCATGCCTGATTTCCTGTGCTGACCCACCTGCCCCCAGCCCACAGTCCTTGAGCCCCTGAGCCTTCTTATCTTTCTTTTACGCGTCGCCATTTTTCATCATCCTCTCAAACAGCTCAAGCGCAGTGAACTTCTTCCTTGGCACCCCGCCTCTAGGCGGTGGCAAGGCAAAGTATGGCTTGACACCCAGATCCTTAAGGTCGAGTTCTCCATTTTCCAACTTCTGAGCTAGTTCGTCGAAGCCGCCCAAATTATGGGCCTTCAGGTAATCGGCAGATAATTTCTTCCACCCTGAAACCTTGCCCCTGGATTCAATCAGCCTCGCTGTAGTTGGCACATCTATCTGCGACCATACGATACAATCTTTTGCCTTCTGCAGCATTCCCCTCACAGCATCGTTGTCCTTTAAAATTGTTGCGTTGTACTTTCTCCTCAGGTTCATTAACTGGAGAGTTTCTTCAACTTTGTCCCTAACGTTTATCTCTCCCCTGACGCGGATTACAAGCAGCAGCGTCATTACCTTATCACCTTTGTTCCATGCTGAAATGCATCATATACTGCATATGTAATAGATATATCGCTGCTTGTCATGCCAAAGGTCTTTGTCCAAGCATCCTTTATTCCTGCCAGGCTAAGCACGTTTTTTATGTGGGGTGCTGCAACAATTCCAAGGCCCCGTGGTGCCGGAATTATCACGATCTTTACGCTGCCATTCTTTCCATTGAGTACATATGGCACTGAATGCGGTTGCCCGCACCTGCACTCCCAGCTACCACACCCCAGAGGCACGGGAACAACGCTCAGCAATGCATTCCTGGCAGCCTTGTCAATGGCTACCCTAGTGTGAAGCGACTTTGCGTGTCCAACGCCAAACCAACCGCTCAGGTCGCCGACAGCCGTCAGGGCCCTGAACCTGGTAAGCTCGCCTGCATCGGTCTGTTTTTGTATAACCCTTATTGATATCAGCATTGTCTTTATGTTTGGCAGAAGAGCCTGCACAATTTCTGGTTCCTTTATCTTGTATCCGTTTTCAAATATTTCTTGCAGAGATGTTATTTTACCTTCCTTTACCATCTGCCCCAGAGCCGTCCTGGGAATCCACTCTTTCTTCTGTTCCTGTTCAGCGTGTCTCTGATGACTCACTTTAGCTCACCATTTAATAATTTGCCCTTAACTTCGTTAAATATAGCGTTCATATTATCAATTTTGCCAAGAACCTTCGAAAACTGGCTTCCTGCGTATCCTGCTTCCTTGAGCTTTATCGCATAGGCTGATATGCTGCTGCCATTGACCAGTTCTTCCGATGGGAATGCATCTTCATCCACCCTTATATTTAAACCGCCTTCAACAGCTCCCTTAACCAGGGCCATTACCTTGGAATTTGTCCTAAATGCTTTAAGGCCACTGTATAGTATTGCCTCCTTCACTCCCCTTTCAGCTGCCCTCTTTCCAATTAAAATTCCGACAAGATAAAATACTGGATAACTCTTGCCGCCGAACTGCCATCCGGCCTTGATTATGTCCTTTGAGTTTGCCTGTACAACCGTCCTGTCTCCCTCCTTCATTGGCACGCTCACCTGAGCCCATACATATCTGTTCGACTCAAACACATATATGAATGGAAGTTTTGACATCAAAACTTTCTTCCTTCTTCTGTAGTCGGTTTTAAATTCGCTCCTTCTCCTGAAAATCATTTGCTACCACCCAAAAATTCCTTTAACCTGGCAACGCTCTTAATTTCTCCGCCCTTCACTTTCTTATAAGCGTTCCAGTACAACTTTTTACTAATATTTGGCTTGACCTTTTTCAGGTATCTTCTTAATGCCCTGACCTGCTTTACCCACTTTTCCTTCTTACCCATTCTTGCGCTCTTTTTACCCTTCCTCGAACCTGGACCGTTTTTACGTACCTTATGCCTGCGGGTCTGGCCCTTTATATGGTTCAACTTTATTGAACCCTGTGAAATCAGCGCCCTGATTTCACCCCTTGTGACAGCATCTTCGATATCTTCGAGCTTTTCAGGGTTAAACCTTACTCTGCCCTTCCCAACGCCAGCTATCCTGGACACCATTTCCTTTTTATTATTAAGATTCATTTTGCTTTAACCTCGGTGCGTTCAACAGGCGCAAACCCATGCGCCTTGCCTCCTTTAAGATATCAAGCCTCTTTTTAAGTCCAACTGTTCCGGCTATCCTTACTGCCTGCTTTTTAGGATCAATCCCTGAAAGCTCCTTCACATTATGAACTATTATCTCCTGCAGCCCTGATGGATGCAGTCCTCTGCCCTTTCGGGTGGAACGGTATCCAACCTTGACAAGCGGCGGCCAGCCCTTCATCTGCAGCCTCATCTTGTTATCAATTCCCTTGGGCTTGCGCCAGTTGACCTTTAGCTTTTTATATCTCCAGCTTTCCTGCCTTACAAATTTATGCTTTTGCATATATAAACACCCCATCTAAAAATACCCTTGGATCTTTTTCCTTGATCCTTGTAGCGTTTTCAATGTTGGCTGCAGTTTGGCCAACGCCTTCCTTGCATGGTCCTTCAACTACAACATCATCTCCCTCAACCCTGACCTTAGCATTGCCCACAATGTCCGCATATCTGGGAAATTTCTCGCCTATGAAGTTATCTATTTTCACTTTATTATCCTTTACATTTATCTGTATCGGGAAGTGGGAATAAACTATCTTCAGGTTGTACCTGTAACCGTTAACCGTGCCGTTTATTAGGTTTTTTACGTGCATCGCTACAGCCCTTGACACCGCATAGTTATCACGCCGTTTGTTTGTGGCGGTAACTGTGACTGCATTATCCTTTACGGTTAACTTAACCTTCATTTTGCTAAAATCCTTCTGGCATTCCCCCTTGGGTCCTTTGACCTTTAGCACTGACCCCTGCAAACTTACTTTTACGCCAGATGGTATTTCTATGCTCTCATTATATAATTGCTGCTCAGTAGACATATCCCAATAACCTCCCGCCAAGCTTCTGATTCATGGCATCATTGTGGCTCATGACCCCTTTGTCTGTGCTTACAAGAATTATGCCCATGCCCACAGCGGGCAGGTATCTTCTCTCCCACTGACCCATTAGCTGCCATTTGGTTGAATATCTCGGCTTTATTGAACCGCACTTGTTTATCCTGCCCAATAGCTGTACTTTTAGCTTTGGCATTATCCTGTCATCTATCAGCTCAAATTCACCTATGTATCCATTTTTCTGCATGACTTTGAGAGTTTCCTGCAAAAGGGTTGATGCCGGCATCACGATGCATTCCTTCCTATTCCTCTTTTCATTTTCTATTATAGTCGAAAACAGATTTGATAAAACGTCATTTGCTGGCATGTCATATCACCTAACTGAACTTCTTGAACCCCATGCCCTTTGCGACTTCCCTGAAACACTGCCTGCAGAGCATTAAATTGTATTTTTGTATTACAGGCCCGTACTGACCGCACCTGACACATGCTCTCGAACCCTTGCCATAATATCGTGGTTTATTACTTCTTAACTTTGTCATTATACCAAGTTCACCCCTAAGCCCCTATAAAACTCTATGGCTTGTTCTCTATTTACTTTCTGACCGTCTCCCACAGTTGACCTTGATCTCTTTCTTTCTTCCACCCTCACTCCAGGCATGGATAAATTAACCATGACATCCATGCCATATATCCCTATTTCCGGGTCGTATTTGACCCCCGGTATATCGATATGCTCACGGATACCAAAGGCTAGGTTTCCCCTTTCGTCGATGGACGATATATTAACCGTATTATTCTTGGCCTGTATTACCTTCTGGAGAAGTTGCACTGCAGGCTCTTTCCTGACTGTGACCATGCAGGCTATCTTCTCACCTTTATGTATGCCAAAATCCCTAAGGGTCTTTTTTGCCTTAAGCTCTTTAGGCTCCTGTCCGCTAAGGTCTCTTAAAACCGATTTTGCCCTCTCTAGCCTCTCACCTGCCTGCCCCACGGCTATGTGAAGAATAAGCTTGTTAATTTTTATTTTTTTCATTACATTTTCCTGACTTATCATGGCAACTCACCACTTGGAACCTTTATCGCGGGCCTTTCCTTTCCAATGACCATCACATAATCGCTGGGCACAGTGACTTCCCTATTTGATACGGAAAGCCTCACCATGCCTTTCCTTGTTAGGGTGCTCGGCAGAAGTTCAGCTATCTTCCCAACCACCCCGACCCTGCGACCCTTAAATATTACAGCATAACTTTCCTTTGCAAGCGGAAAAGAATCAGTTATTTTCTCCTCTGAATTAGATATCAACAGAGAATCACCGGGCCGATAGCCCACAATTTCTGAAATAAAGTTTGAACCGTCATGACAGGTATACTGGTACTTTCCGCTCCCCAAAGAGGTCTTTCTGACAATTCTGCCTATCCTAAATTCGCTCTCAGCCTTATCAATATTAACAGGATACAGCGCCTTCCCGTTAACTGGGAGCAACCTGTAATATGTCTCAGATCCCTTGATGGTTAGGACATCCATCAGCCCCAGCGGAGCCTGAAATTCCTTGAACACTTTCCCGTTAACCAGAAATGCTCCAGAGCTCATGCTTTTTTTAATTTCCTGAAGGTTTTTACCCAGCTTTAATATATCCCTGAGCACGGTTATTGGGTCCAATGCTAGGTTCTTCCCATGCGCGCCAGGCTTAACATTTGTGGAAAAGGTATATCTTTTCCGGGAGACCGCGTAAAAAGGCGGAAGCGTTTCCCTTTTTCTAGACTTTGAGCCACCCATTTTAGCCACTTGCATTCACCTCTTTAAAACGGTTTTTATCACTCGTATCAAATTGAGTTATCATTACCTTTGATGAGTGGACCTTAACTGGTGCTTCCTGCCCGTTTACCTTTTTCCTAGTAAGACCCTCAACGCCTATCTTTGCCTGTTTGGCGAATATCTTTGTCACTTTTCCCTGGACACCGATAAAGTCTCCCCTCATTACCTTAACCATATCCCCCTTTCTAACCCTTGCAGTGCTAAATCCATATCTCTTTTTCAATTCATCCGAAACCATCGAGCGCATCTGTTTGTTTCTCTCCACCCAATCCATTTTTTTAACAATATTTTTCAACTTCATTTTATATCAACTCACACAATCATAGAAGCAAGGTTAGCTATCCTGGGCCACTTTTCAGCCGCTTCCGACGCCACGGGCCCTCTAATTTCAGTGCCTTTAAGATCGCCCTCAGGAGTGATGAGAACTGCTGCATTATCTTCAAATGAAATACGGTCACCTGATATACGCCTCATAGGATATCTCTGCCTTACAATTATTGCATGGAAGAGTTGCTTCCTAACCTCTGGGGTACCAACTCTAACAACAACAACAACCTCATCCCCAATTGCAGCGGATGGAACACGTTTTAACCTACCCTTGTACCTGATAACCTGCACGACCTTGAGCTTTTTAGCCCCCGTATTGTCGGCGCAGTTGATCATTGCAGTGACAGGTATACATTTTGTAATGTGGGGTTTATATTCCTCAACACCCTTTGCAGAAACCGCTCTTGTCTTTTCCCCTGGCATCTTACACTGTCACCTTGCCCAACATTACATGCGAAAGGTTCTTACCGAGTGGCCTGCATTCAGCCACAGCAACTAGATCACCAACACTGACAGTAACGCACGAAGGCACACGGGCATGAATTGTGCTGCCCCTCCTTTCGAACCTTGTAAACTTCGAATTGTATGCCGGATACTCGATTCCAATAACCGCTGCCTTTTTCATCTTAAGACTTTCCACCCTTCCAACTATTACCTTCCCCCTTACCTTTAAATGGCCATGATATGGGCAGTACGGATCGGAGCAGGAACTTGAAGGCTGAGCTACCTTGATTCCCAGGCTGCTTATCATTATGGATCTAACCTCTCCCATGCCCTTTTGGCAATGCTGTCACCATAGTAAATCCTGCCATTAACCTCAAACAAATTGCAGACCTTTGGAATAATGCTGATTTGACCTGAATTGATCCAGAACGTGTTTTTGGTTTCATACACAAGCATGCCTTCCACATTAGTGTTTTTAACCTTTATTGAATCCCCAAGCTTTATCACGATTTTATCCCCCTCTTTCTCATTTCAGTCAAAACGCGCGCTATGTTGCGCCGAACGCTCTTTATTGAGCCTGACTCCTTTGCCAACATCCTGGTCACCCTGAGGTTCTTAAGCCTTAGAGACTCTTTCCTGAGCTCCTCCAGATTTTTTTTAAGATCTTCGTCACTCAGTTTTGTTACCTTTATCACTTTCAACTTTTTCTACCTCCTTTTTTATACGAAACTCTTCCTTATACTTATATGCAATAGTCACCTTTATGCCATATAACCCCATTTTCATCAATACATGTTCAACCGCAGTCCTGGTGTAAAACTCACGCGGAAATCCGCTTTTTGGTAATACTCCCTCTGTGAATTTCTGGAATGCAGCTCTTTCACTCCTTATCTTACCCTGCAGCTTAACCTCTATTCCCATGGCGCCAGCATTCATAGCCTCATTCATCACACCCGTAACTGCTCTCCTGAAAGCCACCCCCTTTTGGAGCGCGTTAGACAGCCTCATGGCTATGGCCTTTGGGTCAATCGACGGATTCTGAATTTCCATAGCATTAACAGTAATATCCTTGAGGGAAATTTCCTTTGATATATCTTCCATAAGGGCCCTTATGCTTGTACCGTGTGGCCCTATAACCAATCCCGGCCTGAGCGCCAGCACATTGAGCCTGGTTCCGAGAGGGGTTTTTTCAATTGTCATATCTATAAATCCTGCCTGCTTGAGGTGAGCGTCAAGGTATTCCTTGAGCATCACGTTGCGCCTAGCCTCTGCAAGCAACGGATAGTAGTTTGTCATACCGCCCTCGCCACAATTTCTATATGAACAAGTACCTTGTTCCTTGGGGAAGACCTTCCAAACGCCCTGGGAATGTTCCTCTTTAGTTTCCTCCCAGGATAAGCCGCAACGTGCACAAGAACCATGCTTGAGGGATCAAGGCCCTTATAGTCAGCTACTGATTCAACGTTGTCCAGCAGTTTTAAAAAGAGTTTTGCCGCCTTTACTGGATGCTTCCCGGTTCTAAATCCTTCCACGCCATGATGAGCCATCTTCAGATTATACCTTCTGAATGGAACCAGCCTCTTCATGGATACTACTTCCTGTAATACCGTCCTGGCCCTGTCAATTGTCATGCCCTTCAGATAAACAGCCAGTTCCCTGGCATCCTTGGGGCTAACATCCACTTCTCTAAGGCTTCCCCTAGCATCAGAAGCCTCCGTGTAATCTTCAAACGAATACCCAAATTCCGACATTACCTTCTCTAATCTCTAATTAGTTGCTTTAAAAACTTTCCTTGAAAGCCATGAAATGATGCCATTTCATGGATTGTATGCCAGCGGGCCAAAACCGGCCCCTGAAAGGTATAGGCCTATTGCGAAAACAGCGAGGATTATTATTATGGCTATTACATCAGACCTCTTTATGGTTGGCTCGTTATAGTACGTTCTTTTGGGCATTGCCCTGAACCCCCTTATGTCTGCAGAAATGGCTATGTTCTGGGCCCCCTTTAAAGTCCATATCACAACAGAAGCAATTATGAGGATCACTATTTTCATCTGCTCAAAGAACCTTCTAACCATTGCGCCGATTTTCAGTCCTGCGCCGCCGGAAAAATCAAATCCCCTTGCCCTTGCTGCATCCGTTATGGTTATTGTCGACTCAAGTATTTTGGGTATCGAGGTTATTCCTACAATCAACCCAAACCCGATTTCAACCGGAATCTTTGACTTCTCCAGCGAGACAAGTATATCAGAAGGAGAACTTGTAAATACCAGCAGAAATCCTGAAGCTATTCCAGTTGAGGCCCTGAACGCGATCTGCAAACCGTAGAATATCCCCTGAGTCGAAAATCCATATGCACCTATTGACTGAAATGCCGTAGGAAAGAGGATCAGGAATGTATCCCTGCCAAACAGAAGGGCAAGCGTCTCCGGTGGAGTAAACATTCCTTCGGTCCATGCCGTGCCTATAAATGTTGCAAGCGTAAGCGGTATCACAATCCTGTACTTTGAAACCGGGTCAGTGGTCCACAGGTACATTAACAGCAGAACAAGCAGAAAAACCAGGGATATCCACCATATGGTTACTGCGCCAATTGTTGTAAGGATTATTGCAAGGAGAATCTTTGTCCTCGGATCTAACCTGTACAGGAACGACTTCCCCGAAACAAACTGAAAGAGGGACATATATCCCCTGAATCCGATTATTTTCCATATCAGATATATAGTGAGAGCTGGCCCAAGCGTTATAAGGACTAATGCCATTACCCAGGCTTCGACAACTTCCATGACGTTTAACAATATAACAATGGTGCCGATATAAACTTTTGCATTCAGATTTTTGAAAGCGCGTTTTCCAGGTCTAATATTATGTCTTCCACGTCTTCAAGACCAACGGACAGCCTGAGGAGGGAATCGGTGATGCCCAATTTTTCCCTGTCACTTTCATTTATAGATGACGATGCTGAAAGTACCGGGTAAGTCATTATGCTTTCTGTGCCCCCAAGGCTTGGAGAGGGTTTTATCAGTTTCAGCGATTTTAAAACTTTTATTGCTTCATTCTTGCCCCCCTTCACCCTGAAGCTTACAACGCCGCCAAACCCCCGGAACATGCGCTTTGCAATGTCATGATAGCTGTTATTCTCCAAACCGGGATACATAACATCGGTGACTTTGCTGCTGGAAGCAAGGTACTTTGCAACTTCTAGGGCGCTTGCCTGGTGCCTTTCCATCCTCACTCCTAGCGTTTTTACACCCCTCAAAACAAGATACGCGCTGAAAGGGTTAAGTATGGTGCCTAGCATTCTCCTCCATTCCCAGATGCCAAGCATGTTTTCCCTGCTTCCTGAAACCGACCCCCCAATTATGTCATTATGGCCAGACAGGTATTTTGTGAGGCTCTCTAGGGACAGGTCGGCGCCATTGTTAAGTGGCTTGAAGTTATACGGGCTTAGGAATGTGTTATCGACTATCAGCTTTACGCCTAAGTTTCTTGTTTTTTCTGACACATAATTTATGTCAATGACCTTGAGCGTAGGGTTGGTCATAACTTCAATAAAAACCATCGCCGTTGCAGAATCTATTTTCGATATGATATCATCAGCAGACGGATATGCCTTCCTTATGTGCACCCCAAATTTTGCCAAGTCGTCGGCCAGCTTTATGGAAGTACCGTAAGCTTCAGAAGTTATTACAATGTTATCGCCTGCCTTAAGACCATGCAAGTAAACTGATGATATGCCTGCCATGCCGCTGTTAAAACAGAGGGAATCCTCTGAATCCTCAAGCTTACTAAGAACCTTCTCCAGCGCCATAACCGTCGGGTTTTCCTCCCTAGAATATTTCAAGTCTACCCCCCTGTCGCTCTTCCTTGCTGGGCCTCGCTGCTCAAACATAGAAGAAAGGAATATTGGCGGAATAAAGGCACCAGTAGCTTCATCAAAGTATTCATGACCATGGATTGAATCTGTATTATCCAACTTTAACCCTATTCCATAGGGAAATATAAAAACCCTTTTGAAAATTCCTTTAAGGAATTATTATCTACTTGCTCAAAAACAGTTTGAGTTGCTGCTGGCAATTGCTGCAGAGCATCGGGTATTTTTCGTCAACCTGCTTTAGCTCGGAAGCATAGCTCATTATGCATCCGCTATCACTGCAGTGCCCCAGGCCCAGAAAATGGCCAAAAAGGTGGGCGGCTTCCTTCATTATTCTTTCCCTTGCTAGCTTATTGTCGGATACAAGCCTGTGTTCTGATAGCACAGCTATTCTAAGCTTAGGGTCCGCTATGCCAAATATCCTTGCGCCCTTTTCATCCTTAATATCGACATCAGTGACATATATTGAGTAATATGAATCACGGTTCTTCTTTTCTCCTGCAACTACTTTTAAAATACCCTCTACGCTCAGACCCCTGTCCACGGTAACCTGGGTTATGGGGTCTGTTATGATGTTCAGCCCATAAATTGAGGCAGCTGCACGGTAACTTTCTACATAACTTGTGTAATAACCGTTAATGCCCATTAAGCTGATATTTAGTTTATTGTTCATTCAATTATATCCCCGTTACTGGGGCATATAGCCTTTATGCCCATTCCAGCGAGTTCCTGCGCCATGGAAGCACATGAATCACCATCCCCATGGACCAGAATGACCGTTGGTGAGCCCTTCATCTTCCTGAACATTTCAAGCAACTGAGACTTTCCCGAATGCGAAGAAAGTTCAAACTGAAGCACCCTTGCCTTGACGCTGGTGAGTTTTCCGTCCAGCATAACTTCACCCTCATCCACAAGTGCCCTTCCGGGAGTGCCTTCAACCTGATATGATACTATCGCGATCCCATTCTTCGGGTCGCTGGATATCTTCCTGCTGTAGAATACTGATGCGCCACCGACAAGCATCCCTGCCGGTGATATTATGCTGGCATGCCTTTTAATTGCCTTTCTTCTTTCAGCCCAGCCATTGATATACTTAACCGCTTTAAGGGCACTCTTAAGCCCATCAGGGTCCTTTATAAACTCTGGATTTTTGAGGAGAATGTCGTTTATGGTGAGGGCCATGCCATCCATGTACACATCATGCTTGAAATTATTATAATAGTAAATCTCTGCAACCTCCTGAGCCCTTCCTACAGCAAATGAAGGGATCAGCACGGTACCCCCGCTTTCAATAATTTCATTTGAAAAGTCAATCAGCCTCTTCTCCTCCTTCCCCCTGTCCTCGTGTTCCCTAGTAGCATATGTGCACTCCGATATGACATAATCAACTTCAGGAAGATCATATGATGCCGGTTCAATTAGCCTGGATGCTATATGATTAATATCTCCCGTGTAAAGCACTTTCTTGCTACCCCTGATGTATACCATTGCACTTCCAGGAATGTGACCTGCGTTGAGCAGGGTTACCTTAAAATTATCGATGCTAAATTCTTCATTATATTTCTTTGGGCTGCTCATCCTTATCAAGTTCCTAACCTCCGCTGAAGTGAAGGGTAACCTTTCACCGCTGATCTTAATTAGGTCGTTAAGGAGCACCTCGCTGATTTCAATGGTGGGACTTGTGGCGTAGGCGGGCATGCCCTTTCCCACATAAAGGTAAGGTTCATAACCTACATGATCAAGGTGGGCATGAGTCGTGATCAGCGCATTAATGTCTCTCGGCCTTACGTGCATGGGATGAACCATGTTCTTTCCCGGATTGAGTCCATAATCTAAAAGCAGCGTTGTTGAATCGTCCTTTACCAAAAAACCCGAATTACCAACTGTGCCTGCGGCACCAAGTATCTTTATTTGCATTTTCAACTTCTACCGATTTGTAATTTAATTATTGATGCACCCTTTTTTAATGTATCGGTGCTTTTAAAATCAATTAGTTTTTAAACCGCTCTGCTAACTTACAAACGTGAATATATTAATAACACATACGGACCTAGACGGCGTCTGCAGCGGAGCGATAGCAAAAAGGTACGTTGGCGGGAACGTTAAGGTTATTTTTTCAGACCCCAGATACATAGCTGATACTCTGAGCCAGCTTGACGGCAGCGCGGAGAGCATCATAATAACTGATATCTCGCTGAACCGTGACAGGGCCGAGCTTGCTTTAAATGCTATTAAGAAGATTAAATCAAAAATATTGTGGGTCGACCATCATGAGTGGAAGCAGGAAGATATCGATGCAGTTTCAAAGGTGTGCACGCTACACGTCGAAAAATCTCCTAGTGCAGCTTCTCTGTTCTACAGGCTTTACATGCAAAACGACAGCATATCTGCAGAAATCGCAAAAATAGGGGACGATGCCGACACGAACACAAACTCAATGAAAAACACCCTTGCCTACAAGCTGGGAATAAGCCAGAAAGGTGGAAAGTTTTACCTGCTAAGAGAATTTTCACACGGAAATTTTGAGCCGGAAAGGCTTGAGGAATGGAGAATTAAACTGCAGGAACAAATTAAGGTGGCAGAAAAAATCGTATCCGAACTTAGTGCGCTTTCAACCACAGCAGGAAAAAGGTTTGCCGTAATAGATATGAGGGGCAAGGAGGCATCTGGCACATACACGGCTAAGCTTGCCGCACAAAATCTGGACCTGGACTTTATAATTGTCATATATAATTGCAGATCAGTTTCATTCTACCGGGGCATAAGGGACGTCGACCTACTGCCGCTGGCTCTAAATCACTATGGAGGAGGCCATAAATTTGCATGTGGCGCAAATCCGCACTTAACGCTGTTGGAAAGGTTTATGTGTTGGATAAGGAAAAATTACAGGACAAGGGAAATTAGGCAAATAATTGAAGATGCGAAAATGATTTAAAATTATTTATGCAAGTGCCCCGCCCGTGTATCATAAGTATTCTATCAAAATCATTTTTT
>JBMFTE010000012.1:0-19971 GCA_049967195.1 Nitrososphaeria archaeon | reverse complement strand
CGTCTTCCCTTTCCTTTATCAACCCGGCCATCCGGAGCTTTTCCACGTGATAGCCTGCTAGCTGCATTGATATGTCAAGCTTCTCAGCGATTTCCGAAATCGTCTCTGTTCCGTTGTAAATCAGGATAAATATGGCCCTGCCCGTATCGTTGTCAAGCTCTTCCCCCATTAATTTAAGCTCTTCTATATGCCTGGGATTATCTAGGTAAACAACCCTGAACATTTCTTCAGCCATAATAGCATGTTGAAACGACAGGCTTATATTCATAACTCAAATGAGCCTTTTACCAATCATAAAACCATAGCCTTTTAAGTTATGAATTACCAACATGTTTTTGTTATCAAAAATTATGCAGCCAGCTAAAAGGCGCAGATGCGGGAATAGCTAGGATAAAACACTTGAGCCTGCACAAAAGCATACATAAAGTGAACTACGCCCAGTTTTAACTGGGGCAGTTACCAATCATAATACAGTTTTGCCGTAAATTAAGCAAATGTAATCACTTTGTGGCGGCGCATAAATCTTTGCTGAAACATGATGGATTCAATCTCTATAATCTGCCGGCAGCTGATTCTGCACATTATATGATTCAAATCAATCTTCACATTTCAATAAATGTCATGCCGGGTCTAGCCCTATGGCGATAAAGCAGGAATGGGTTATCGGTGAAACAAGCACGGAAAAAACCCCTACAGTTCACGCTTGATTTTTCTGCTGACCTTCAGGTCTATTACGTTTTCACAGATATCTGAAGAGTACTCGGCTATCCTGACCAGGTGTTCGGGGAGCATATTGTATGGTGCGCGGGCCATTTCTTCAACGTAGCCATGGTTTTCCTGAATCAGACTGTTGGCCTTTATTTCGTCAAGCGTTATAAGTGATTCAAAGGCCCTGTCAAATATTTTAATCGCCCTCATTCCCATTTCCTCCGGAAACTGTTCAAAGGAGAATTTACCGGTTACAAGCTTTGATATTGATACTGCGTGGTCAGCTATCCTCTCTATGCTCTTCAGTATGCTCTTCAGTATCAGGGTTTCCTCTGGCCGTTCGATTCCCATTTCCTCAAGGAGGGGTTCGTCATTTACCGCCAGGTTCAGGGTTCTTATCCCATAAAGGTAGAACTTGTCGACATCAACGTCAGCCCTGATTACCGACTCCGCATCTTCAGTCGACCTGTCCATGGCCGCCCTTATAGACATCTTTAGCATTTCAATAGTAATCTTGTACATCCTGTTCACGATCCCGTTAAAGTTCATGACGGGCTTGCTCACTATCTCCTGGAAGGTCAGGGCGGTCCTGCTTTCGTCTACCACCTCTAGCCCTATGGTGAGTTCAAGCACGTCCTGCTTCAATTTCTGTATAAAATCTGGCATCAGCTGCCCGTCTCTGGACAGGATATTAATCAACATACATCCATCCAGGTACGCGGAAAGCACTTCCCTTGTTGTCAGGTTCAGGTCTTCGTTTCTTGTAAAAATGTCTAGAGACAGATTTGCCATTGCAGGTTTTGAAAGCGATGGTCTTATCACCAGCCTGTCGTCCATTTCCTCAATTGTAATGAGGTCCTGCGGCTTTATCCCGCACCTGTTAATCCAGCTTTTTGGAATTACAACCGAATAGGAAGCGTTGCCAACTTTTTGTATTCTCCTGGCTGCTGTTTTCCCCATAATCTAAATACCTTTTAGCCAAATATATAAACATTATATACTTTATGTCATATCTATATCTTAAATACATAAAATAAATAAATAAAACAGCAGGACAGTGCCCAATGAGCGAAAAATTTGTGAACAACAGGAAAAAGATCACTGAAAAAATAAATGGTGCATCAACCTCAGGATACCACTACAAGGTGTGGATAGTTTCCGGGATGGGGTTCTTCACCGACGCGTACGACCTTTTCATAATAGGCGCGGTACTTACGCTGTTACCCCTCGCGGGCTGGGGCAGGCTTACCGGCTTTGAGACGTCATTGCTTGCATCAACAGCTCTTATTTCTGCGGTGATTGGCGCGCTTGCATTTGGCAGGCTGCTTGACTATCTCGGGAGGAAGGCAGTTTATGGTCTGGAACTTGCTGTCCTGATAACTGGCGCACTGGGCAGTGCGTTCCTCACGCCGGTAAACGGCGTATATGCACTTATGGCCTGGAGATTTTTGCTTGGTATAGGTATAGGCGGGGATTACGCAGCCAGCTCAACTATAATGGCGGAATATTCCAACACAAGAAACAGGGGCAGGCTCATAGGCATGGTGTTTTCGATGCAGAGCCTGGGCCTGCTGGCCGGGCCCCTGGTTACGCTTGCGCTGCTGTTTTCGGGAATCGCACCATCTTTTGCCTGGAAGCTGTTGCTTGCTTTCGGAGCGATACCGGCGCTGCTGGTCATCTACTGGCGCAGGCATGTTCCAGAAACACCAAAGTACACGGTTGGGGTCAGGGGAGATGCGGGCAGGGCTTCCGATGACCTTTATTCACTGACAGGCGTCAGGGCTGAAGTAGCTCCGGGCAGCGGGGTTCAGGTTGTCAAGGCGAAATGGTACCAGCTTTTTACTGACAGGAGGCTGCTTCTGCTGGTGATAGGAACTGCTGGGTCCTGGTTCCTCATGGACTGGGCGCTTTACGGCAACTCGATAATGTCCAGCACAATGCTCGGGATCCTGGTTCCAGTGACAGTAACAGGGCTGCATCGCCTGATAATGACAACCGAGTACACAGCTGCCGTATTTGGTCTTGCGGCATTCCCCGGGTACTGGCTGGCCACGTTCACAATTGACAGAATAGGCAGGAAGCCGATCCAAGCCATCGGATTTCTGGCAATGGCTGTTTCATTCCTCCTGCTGGGGGTCATACCCGGCATCATGAGCCCGGGGGCCGTGAGTGAATTTCTGGCCCTGTATGGAATAAGCTACTTTTTCATTGAATTTGGGCCGAATGTGACTACCTTCATATACCCGCCTGAAGTGTACCCCGTGTCAGTAAGGGGCCTTGGCACAGGAGTCTCTGCTGCAGGGGGGAAAGTAGGGGCGTTTCTGGGAACGCTGCTCAACTTGGCAATAATAGCATATTTCGGGGAAAGCGGCCTGTTTGTTTTGCTGGCACTTTTCTCGCTTGCGGGCCTGATTCTGACCGTTGCGTTACTGCCGGAACCTAAAATGAAAACACTGGAGGAAAGCTCCCAGGAAGAACTATACCTAACGGAAGAGCCCATAATAGGGAAGTGATTTTTGGTGACATCCTCCCACGCTAAACAGCGGATCAAAACTTTTGCCTGTTTTTATGATGTCTTTAAAAAATTCTGGTCTTCCGCGGAGGTGATGCCCGCCAGCATACAGATTGTGCAGAGCCCCAGCAGGACGGGAGACATTGAGTACAAGATAGTCAGACCCTCTCATGGGCCCAGGGAGCTCTACGCCGTTTTGCTCAAAGGTGATGGGCCCTGAGCTTCAAACAGGTTCACAGAAGGCTTCTCAACAGCCTGAAGAGCAGCGACCTGAGAAAGGGATCATACCTTTCCACAAAGGACGAAATAACTAACAGGAGGCATTCCATTGAAATGCATCCCTATGCTGTTATGTGGGCATCTGACGTTAAAAAAGCAAAGGGGAAAAACATGCCAACTATGAACGCTATCTTCTCTTTCATAAGAAATTTCTCAAATTCTGTAAAGCCCTTTTCCTTTTGGTCTGTTTCAACCGCATAGAAAGTTGTTCCATGGTCTGCTCAGGCTTTCCGTACTTTTCAATGGCCTCCTTTAACGCATCAACGGAAAATTTGGATGTAAGTGTTGGATAAAGGCCTTATCCCACTATGAACCTGGATGACTCATCTTCATACACTATTAACCACAACCCCTTCCACCTTGGGTCCTTTATTTCGTGCCAGTCAACGTGCCACAGTGAGTTTGAGTGCTCCCTTTCATACCTGACCCACTTCTTCCTGTGCCATGGCTCGCTCATAGCAAACCCGGCCTCCTTAAGAACCTGATGCATTTTGTTGTTGTCAACATGCATTCTAGCATTCCTGAGAATTGTTCCAATGTAAGATGCACCAATCCTGTACTTTTCATAAAATTCAATGATGGTTTTTCTTTCGTCCTCTGAAATTGGCACTCTTGGTCTGCCTGCTTTCCTGATTTCATGTAATGTTCCATGTTTCCCATATTCGCTATATAGCTGTTGCACTCTTCAGACAGATATTCCCTGAAGATTGGCAATTTCCCTGTTAGTGAGCTTGCCCTCCTGCTTTGCCCTAATGATCCACCTGATTTGCTCTTCATTGAGCAAGTTATATACATACCTCTTCATTAAATTTAACCAAAAGTTGCTTAATTTGTTTTTGTTAGCTATATGTTTAAGGGAATGCAATAATTTCCAGATAAGATAGTGATCCGCTTAAAAGCGATGATTTTGAAATAAAATAAAACAGGCAAAAATAATGTGCGTATCTAAAATTTGAATATGCCACCATTTTCATGATGAAATGCCGCATTCCACTAATTCTGTCGGTAAAACAGCAGCTTTAACTGTGCATAACTTACATAAAATTACATATGTCAACCTGCTGATCCCCAAAAGCCTGTGTTTTGAACCCTTCTTTCCTAAGCTCTTCTGCAAGTTCCCTGTCAAACCCGTGAACCGTCACTACATTTTCAGGGTTTATGGTCTTAACAAAATTAATGAGCTCATCATGATCAGCATGGTCACTTATTGGCAGTGAAGAATTCCTGCCTTTTATAGCCCAGCCAGTAAAAGATATTCTAACCGGAGCAGAATTAACCCTTTGACCCATAGGCGCAACATAAAGGTAGGGCCCATTGGGCAGTTCTGTAGATTCATCAACAACGCGATCAGGTTCAGGCAACGTTATGCCATACTTTCTGTAAATTTTGTTGATATTTTCCACTTTCCGATCAAATATTAATGGCCTCCATGCCTTGAAGAAGTAGCTTATCAGCTGGGCCTTGCCTAACGTATATCCATGTAGTGAAACACCAAGACCGTTATCATATGCTCTGCTGATTGTATCCATTGCTATTTTTAATACGCTTGCAATGGAGGGAAAAGAATACCCCTTCTTTCCATACGTACTTTCAATTATTAGATTTTTAACATGCTCAGGTTCAAGCCTTCCCAAAAAGCCGCGAGGCCTTCCCGCAAAATCACCGGTGTACATGATTTCATTTTTACCAGCAATCAGTGCCCTAGAGCCCAATATATGACCTGAATCAACAAGCTTTATACCATCAACCTTATGAACAAATGTAGAAATTTTTACTCCCCTGGCTGTTGCCAGTTCAACTGTTTCCTTTGATGCAATTACTGGTGATGTTGCCTTTCTCATTAGGTGGTCAAAGTGAGCGTGTGAGACAAAAATCAGGTCAGTACTGACTGGCGTAATAGGATCTAGAGCTATTAACCTTCCACCGCTTTTTATTACAAGGTTACTTCCTATATTTGATATGCCATAAGGAAGCATTTTTAAAAGAACCTGAGTACGTTCAGCATGTCAGACACTCCAACCTTCATCCCAACCATCTTGGAGTTGCCCCTTATGTACCTGAGCGTGGTTAGCATTAGGCTTAAATTTTCGAAGAACCCACCTGACCTTTTCATTTTGTTTAGTATCAGTTTAAATGCCGCATCATACGGTTCAAAAAATTTATTCAGCTTTACACTATATGCCCGGTAATCAAATTCATTGTCATACAGCATTTTGGCGGAAACCATGCTGGGCAGTATTCCTTCTCCTACAAGCGGAAACACTGTTCCGACAGACTCGCCTACTCCAACCGCATTCATTTTAAAATGGGGCTCAGCCATTGATGGTGGAATAAGCCTTATTGCCTTGCCCCTTCTGGACCCTTGAATTATTTCACCCTTGGTTTTTGTTATAAAATCCAATACTCTCTTTTCATGGTCAGGAACTGCGTTTCCTGCGCCTACAAAAGCCCTTTTGTCACCAAGTGGGAAGAACCAGAGGTAACCACCGTAATTTTCAAAAGGCGTTATATAGAAGTCATCATATGGCATATCGCTGTATTTTACCATGTATTGCACAGTAGGCAGCAGAAAGTCATTTTTAATGGGTGATAGCAATCTCCGGTAAACGCCGGTAGCATCAACTGCTATTTTGTACCTCGATTCAAGGAAACCACTATAGACCCTAGTGCCGTAGTGCACCTTTATGCCTTTAGTAAGGTCTTTCATTAGCCTTGGCTTGTCAAATGTAGCGAGGCCATCAAGCCAGAACCTTAATAAATTTCCACCAAATTCTAGGTATAGCCTTTTTCCCGGGAAAAGTATGTAATCGTCAACATTTATTCCCACCTGCTTGAGCAGCTCCTTCATTCCAAGTGAACCTGTACCCCAGGCACATACAGATGTAAATGATTCTTCCTGCTGCATTTCGTATACTTCCGCCCTTTCACCCAACAGTGATGCAAGGTACGCTCCAGCTGGTCCCATCCCGGCTATTGCTATGTCGCTCAATAGCACAACGAATCACGCATTTGTTTATAAATTTGTTCATAAAAAAACGATGACCAATAATATTTTCAAAGCCCTGAATTGCGATGTCCTTAAATACATATCACCTAAAAACTATGTGATGTAGGTCTAAAGGATATCAATTGGATACCTGGGCCCGTAGCGCAGCATGGATAGCGCGGCAGCCTCCTAAGCTGTAGGTCGTGGGTTCGAATCCCACCGGGCCCGCTCCGGCATTAAATGCTCTGATGTACTGTGGGCGGAAGTTATACAAAGTTCATACTGCTTAAAAATTCATTAAATTCGTCTTCAGTTACCCATTCAACATTCAAGTACTCTATGATCTCTGCTTTATTCATTCCTATTTTTAACGCTTCAGAAATGGTAAATCTGTAAGCTTCAATTTCTGTTGGTCTCTTAAAATAACTGAACCTTGTATCATACAGGTTCATGCCTTTCTTGCTTTGATAAACATGAATTAGCTCATGCAAAATGTCTAGGTATAAATACCTAATATCCGCACTACGTAAGTACTGTGAGTTAACGTGAATTTTTTCATCTAAAACATACATATAGCCGCGGCCGTTCTCCACTGCGACCCTGGTGCTATTAAGATCACCTGATGGAAGCAGTGAATTTGCTGCATTGCAATCATCCAGCCCTCCAAATACCTGATTTAAATTATAAACCCCTGGCGCTGTGTCCCTCTCAACATAAAAATTGGTAAAACATGTTCCCTGTCTTTTAAGGGGCCTTTTGTCCAGCACTTCCTTGCTGTATGCTAGATTAAATCCAATTTTGGTGTAAAATTTGCCGAGAGCGGCTGAAGAGAACGCCTGCAAAAAGACCGGTTTGTAAGTCAGAGTTGATGCAAAATTTACCAGCCCCATTCCTATTTTTCTGTGCCTGTACTTGGGAAGTACGCCAACGCAGTATATGCCTGCAGAATTTTTACCTTCATATAAAGCTGCTACACCAACATATTCATTTTGTTCTTGTCTGGCTATAAGCACGGTTCTTCCACCATCCAGGGCCCTTTTAAGCGAATCCCTGATGTGAGGGACCAAGTTTATGTCTTCGTCAAACGACCTGACATATGCGGATATCCATTTGTCAAGCCCCCCTTCCTTTATAATTTCAATTCCATCCCCATTTGCCTTAATTGGGCCTTTTAAGTTGTATACGTCCATACGGCTCACTGCAGTGTAGCCGGCGTTTATCAGTTGTTTTTCGATTTTCCAATAACCTGGGACTATTGGAATAAAAAAAGATACATGCGGGTCAAGAGGTTTGGGCAGCAATTCTGTTTTACCTGAGAAAAACCCAATTCTGTTAAAAAGCTGTTCCCGGTAAAAATCAGACTTAAATGTATAAAAATAACTGTTTTTAAAATGTTCAGCCCAGTATGACCACCATTCATATTCATTTATTTCATTGAGTGGTATCAGGTCAGCTGACAAAGTTAACACCCAGAATTGAACCAGCATCTGCCAGAGCGGGTTTAGCTTCACTTAAATTAATGCCAAGCTTTTCTGGGCACTTTACAGCTTCCTCAATTAGCTTCATCAATTTTGTAGTATCAAAGTTATCCTCCAGGAGCCTGCAAATCTGTTTGTAGAATCTCTTTGAGGCGGTGTTATAAGATGAATTAACACCTGCAAATTTATTTCTTATAGCCTTCAGCTCCTCGCTTCTTCTTTCAAGAGATTCATAGTTAAAATCCAAGTTTTCACTGTAATGTTCGGAGAGCAGATAAAATCTAAGAGAATCGGCATCATATTTTTTTAGGAGGTACTTCACATATACAGTATTGCCTTCACTCTTGGACATTTTTTTACTTCCGGTTGTCACAAAACCCGTGTAAACCCAATACTTGACATAGGGCTTTTTTCCGGTCAATGCCTCAGCCTGAGCTATCTCAGATACATGGTGCGGGTAAATCAGGTCATATGCACCGCCATGAACATCATACTGTGTGCCCAGCATGTTCATTGCAACAGCCGTATCCTGTATGTGCCAACCCGGCCATCCCTTTCCCCATGGGCTACTGTACACAATGTTTTTGCTCGGATAATTTCTCCACAGAGTGAAGTCGAGTAGGTTTTTCTTTTTTTGCGACAGCTCAAGCGGCCTCAGTTCAAGGTCTTTTTTAGACAGGTGAGCAAGTTCACCAAAGCTGTCCACCTTTGAAGTATCAAAAAATACAGCTTCGTCAGTTAAATAAGCATAGCCGGTATTTATCAGTTGGGAAATCTGGTCAACCATTACATGTACGTATTTCGAAACCCTCTCAAATCCATAAAGCCGACCTATCTTAAGACCTTCCATGTCCTTTTTGTACGAAGCAACTTTTTCTGCAATAAAATTTTCTATTGAATCACCGGCTTCGCGTTCAATGCTTTCATCAATGTCCGTTATATTAATTAAGAGTTTAACCTTGTATCCTGAGGTTAGCAAGTACCTCCTCATCATATCAAAGAACACATACGTTCTAGCATGCCCAACGTGCATATAATCCTGCACCGTCGGACCGCAAACGAACATTCTGACTTCATTTTTGTGGATCGGTTCGAATTTTTCCTTGTAGCCAACCAGATAGTTATACAGTTTTAACATTTCACAGCACAGCTAAATATAAGCATGTTCAATTTAAAAGCCATGCCAAGGTTTTATGAAGAAATTTTTAACTCAGGTAAAGAAATCAGGAAAGCTGTAGAAACGCTGGACCACGATGAAGGGATCAGAGCCATTATAAAATTTGAAAACAGAAAGGCGATGCTGTTTATAACCAGAGGCGTTATAAAAGGTTATTCGGTAGCTATATACGATTTCAGTACATGGCCTCATAAGGAGCAGCTGTACTTTGGTTCATTTGAAGGTTCAAGTAGCGTAATGGATTTTGCATCTAAATACCTAAAGGGCAAAGTGTACAAATATTGAGTGGAAAATTCAGCCGTTTTAAACTGCAAACACCGATAAAAGGCGGTCTTTACCTGCTTCCGTTGGTAATTGCCAGCGTTTCTATTGAAAATCTTTTCACAGCGAGCGCAAGTTTAATGGAGTTGTTGAGGAGATCCGATATGAGCTTTATTGTAACCTGATCGGTTAATTCGCCCCCCGGGTTAAATTTTCTATCAGCGTTCACAAGAATGACTTCCGGCCGTGGGACTACAATTGCCCCAAGTGATGCCATAACGTTCCTTAAATCCTCCTGGGCACGGGCCCCTCCAATGTTGCCTGTAGAGGCTGAAACAACTGCAACCACTTTCCAAAGAAACGGGTTGTCGCTGGGTGGCCTTGATAGCCAATCTAATGCGTTTTTCAGCACGCCCGACATGGCGTGGTTATATTCCGGCGTTGCAAGCACAATCAAATCGGATTTTATGACCTTTTGCTTAAGCCTTTTAACTTCCACCGGTTGCTCATATTCTAGTTCCTGATTGAATACTGGTATTCCATTTAAATCCAAAATTTGACCCTCAGACCATTCAGGAAGCATTTTAAGCATGTTATCAAGTAAGAGCCTATTAAAGGAACCCACCCTGAGGCTACCTGAGATTCCAATAACCTTAAATGTTTCATCACTCATAAATTTTACCATAACACTGTTATTATTTAAATTTACTCCAAAAATAATTTTAAATTCGTTGTCAAATGTTATAGAAAATATTAGTTAGGTGATGCTGATACGGTTACACTTTTACATTTATTGTTATCATGCAAAATAAAAACTGTAAAGCGACAAAACGTCAATATTATGGCACAGCCTATTAGTTAAGTGATTTATGAATTGTCCAGCTAGTGATTACTAAAGGCGCAAGAGTGTAGCCTTCACAGGGCAAAATCATATAAAAAAGCATGCGGGGGGTGGGATTTGAACCCACGCACCCCAGCGGGACGAGGTTCTAAGCCTCGCGCCATTGGCCAGGCTAGGCGACCCCCGCAAATGGACCGGGGGGGACTCGAACCCCCGACCTCTCCCATGCCACGGGAGCATTCTACCACTGAACTACCGGCCCTTTTTTTTACTATCATTTTAATGGCTTTTATGCATTGCGCTTTTAAAAAGCGGAGTGCCATCATGTGTTTCATTATACTTTATGATTCTTGATTAAAATCGGTTTGACATTAAGGTCTAATATTTTAGGCTTTCAATGTTAATTATACTGGCAATGAGAAATAATCAAAGGTGATATAAAAATGGGAAGAGCAGCCACACTGGTAGGGATTTGGATACTTGGTTACGCCATAGGATTTATTGGGTATGTGGCACTAGCAGAAACAAATGCACTGGCCTTCATGTTTACCGCTCTTGTGAGGATATTTGGCAATTATCAAATAGTTGCGGCAGGACTTGTAGGATTAGCGACGTCATTTCTGGCCCTAGTGATAGTGATAGCATGGAGTTACTGGAGTTCTCCAAGTAAAGTTTAAGTATTGAAGGGACCATGTTCGTGAAATGGCCTCCGTTTTTTTGGATGTAGGCGGCACAATAGTTGATTTTAGACCTAACTATTATGAACCAATTTACAGTGTTTTGCATAAGAACGGTTATGATGTAAAATTAAAAACAGTGTACAGGATAATATCATCATATTTGGGAAGCCGCAAGATCAAATTTGTAAACGGTAATCCGGTGATTAATTTTGACGATTTTTTGGATGAAATCAAGTTAAATGTGGACAGCAGAACCAAGAGCGACCTGCTTTCACTGGATTTCTCATCAAGCACATATTCAATTTACCCAGATACAATAGATTTTTTGGAATGGCTTTCTGAAAATGGATTTAGATCGCACATAATAAGTAACGCTTCAGAAAAACTTCACAATGTGCTCAATGAGCTTGATCTGAAGAAATACTTTTCGCAAATTACAATATCTTACGAAGTTGGTGCAGCAAAGCCATCTGAAACCATTTTTAAAGTTGCATCTCAGCGAGCTGGTGAGGCAGGGCCGTTCATAGGGGATATATACGAAGTTGATTATCTTGGAGGAAAAAATGCGGGTTTCATGCCAATATTGATTGACAGATACGGATTTTATGACGACCTTAAAGGTGTGCAGTTGATCAGAAACCTTGCAGAAGCCAAGCCGCTGATAGAGAGCATATTCAACTCTTCAATATTTCCAAAAGGGTAATATTTTAGGGCGCAATAAAATCGCGGATGAGCTACGACAGAGCCATTGAAGAAATAGTGGGCAGAATTGAGGCTGGTGCGAATACAGTGCAGCTGGAAAGGCTTAAAGTATCGGTAGCAAGGAGCTATCACCTTTCAAGAATACCTCGGAATTCTGAAATAGTTCAGTACGCTAGGTCACGTGGGATCAACCTAAACCTTGTTACCAAGCCTTCCAGAAGCATTTCTGGGGTTACGGTATTGGCAGTAATGTCGAAGCCATTTCCATGCCCGCCAAATGCCCAGTGCATTTACTGCCCTGGGGGTGTGGACATCGGCACGCCGAAGTCTTATACGGGTTATGAGCCTGCGTCAATGAGGGGAAAGCAGAACCTGTATGACCCATTTTACCAGGTCAGGAGCAGGCTCGACCAGCTGACCGGCCTTGGCCACTCAGTTTCAAAGAACGAGATCATTGTCATGGGCGGCACGTTTTTGAGTTTCCCTCAGGACTACCAGGAGTGGTTTATTAAAGGGATATATGATGCGTTAAACGAGCATATCAGCCCCACAATTGATGAAGCTGTTGAATTAAATGAAATAGCTAAAAACAGGTGCGTGGGCCTTACGGTAGAGACAAGGCCTGATTATTGCAGGGAAGAACACGTTGACATGATGTTGAGGTATGGTGGTACCAGGGTTGAGTTGGGGGTTCAAACTCTGGACGAATCAATATTAAAGAAGGTGCACAGGGGCCACAGCATATCTGATACTGCTGACGCATTCAGGATAGCTAAGGATGCGGGGTTCAAAGTTGTGGCACATATGATGCCCGGCCTGCCAAATTCAACACCTGAAGATGACCTTGCGAGCTTCTACACGCTGTTCAATGATGAGAAGTTCAGGCCCGACATGATCAAGATATACCCCACACTGGTAGTAGAAGGCACCCTTCTTTACAAGATGTATGAAAAGGGACTCTACAGACCCCTCACAAACAAAACAGCCGCTGAATTAGTTGCGAAAGTTATGGAGATGGCTCCACCATGGGTCAGGATAATGAGGGTTCAGAGAGACATTCCGGCATTTAAGATAAGGGCAGGGCCCACGGCCGGAAACCTGAGGGAACTTGCGCTGGAGATTATAAGATTACATAACAAAACTTCAAAGGAAATTAGGTTTAGGGAGGTCGGGTTCAGGAAGATAGATCCATCTTTGATGAACACATTCAGAGTCAGGGTGTTAAAGTACAGGGCATCAAATGGTGTTGAATATTTTATATCATATGAAAATGATGCTGGCGATATAGCAGGATATCTCAGGCTCAGGAAGCCATCAGAACTGGCACACAGGAAGGAGGCAAGAGACTCAGCAATAGTTCGCGAGTTGAGAGTAGTGGGAAGAGTTGTAGCAGTTGGTGAATCTGGTGAGGGCTGGCAGCACCGGGGGATAGGTTCCATGCTCATGCATGAAGCAGAAAAGGTATCAAAAGAGGAAATTGGGGCAAAAAAGGTAATAGTTATCAGCGGAATAGGTGTCAGGAACTACTACCGGAAGCTTGGTTACGAAAGGGAAGGCCCATATATGTCAAAGGCAATCTGATCATCAATCATGCCACAGGTCTTCCCCAATAAATTTAACCAATGCCATCAGCACCCCCTGTTCTAGGTAACCTTCCCTTGTCATAAGCCCCTTGGAATAGTATCCTATGGCCCCAATCCCCCTCTTTGTTCCTTTGCTTCCTATTATGCTGTCCATAACGTCACCCAATTCCTCCCCGCCTTTCATCCTCTGCTCAACGGTCTTTGGAACCATAAAAGAGCCAGTCATGCCAAATGATTCAACACCGTCTTTCCGGATTATGCAAACAGCCGTTGCGACAAAGAACCTTTCTGCTATATCTAGCCCACCCCCCTCTATGCCCACACCAAATTCAGCTTCGCTGGCCATGTTGAGGGCCCTTTTTGCCCTGTTTTTGGCGCCAATCAGCAGTTCATTGTTAAAGGGTTGCGGAGGCACGCCGGATTCAACCTCAACGGGAATTATTTTTGGCGTATTCCCTAAAGCTATCTTAAAACCATTTTTTACGGCTTCTATTTTTACAACATTGCCACTCCCCACTGCCACTATCATGCCATTACTGACTGGCTCATTATATTAAAAAATATCTGGCTTCATGCAAAAGAAAATACAAAAAGATAATTGTACGCAATATTTATATTTCTGTGCCCATTAAATTTGTTTGAATATAATTGTATTTGGGAGAACCTGAAATTCAAGCAAAGAGGAAGATACTGTCAGTGCTTATGGAGGAAAGTAGAAAGTCAGTTGACGCCGTAAGGCAGCTTTCCCAGATGATGTTTGAAGAAGGAAGCAGGGATGATTCACGTGCCAAAATTGAGCAGATACGCCTTGACATCAAGGGAAGCAGGAGAGCCCTCACGCGCGGGCTAGCTGAAATGGGTTCAATGATAATGAATAAGGAAGACATAATGAGGGCCGCGTATGAAATAGAGGAACTTGTAGACCTGATTGATGGCACGGCATTCAGAGTAAAGCAGGTAGACGTTAAGGCTGTCAGGAAAGCCGGGATCGAGCCAGATATTACACAGCTTCTGGACAAACTGGTTGAGATTATGATAAAGATGAACGAAATGGTCAGGGTGCTGCAGATGAACTCCGAGAAGGCATCGGAGCTTCTTCCAGCAGTTGAAACTGCAGAAAACGAGATTGACCAGATATACAGGCAGCTTCTTCTTAATGTATTTGAGGGGGTAAGCGATATCAAGTTTCTGATCCTTATAAAGGACATACTTGAGAGGCTTGACAGAATCGCAGACCTTTCCCTTTCAATAGCAGATAACATAGTGATTGTTTCCATAGGGCTATAATCATGAAATATAGCGGATACCTTCTCGACCGATCCGTAATAATCTGGGATATAAGTGAAGCCAATGAGATTTACAGGAATGGCTTTTATGGCAAGCCCCTCGGGGTAGTTAAGCCGAAGGGCCAGTTTGATTCGCCATTGGTCATGGATTTCATAGAATCCATGTACCTGCTGGAAAAAGGAATGATCGATATATACAGCTCGGAAGGGATTGTAAAGCCAGATAAGCTCAGGGAAATATTCAGGACCAAGTATGATCGGTTTGAAGACAAATATTCAGTATATAGGGCGCTGCGGGATATGGGACTTGTAGTCATTCCGGGCATGAAGTTTGGTGGGGATTTTGCAGTTTACAGGAAGGGTCCGGGACTTGAGCATGCGCCATATATAGTTAATGTCATAAAAGGTGGTCACCAGCTTGGCGCTTCAGAGTTGGTGCTTGCTGGAAGACTTGCCAGAAGTGTAAGGAAGAGATTTATAATAGCAGTTCCAGGAAAGCAGCCCACATTTCTGGGGTTTGATTGGTGGAAACCATGACCAGTGCTTATTAAGCACCTCAAATATGGTTAGAGTATGGAAAACGGCAAAATAAGGACAAAGATTCTTGCTACGCTGGGGCCGGCTACTTCTTCATATGAAATAATAAGGTTCATGATACACGAGGGGGCTGACGCCTTTAGGATAAATTTTTCCCATGGCAGTCATGAAGAAGCAAGACAGCTTATAGGTCTGACTAGGAGAGCTGAAGCCGATGAAGGAGCCTCAGTGCCAATAATTGCCGACCTGCAGGGGCCAACGGTAAGACTGGATGACTTTAAGCAGTTTGATGTGGTAAAGGGCAAAAAGTACGAAGTGTCGGAAGGAGGGGAAATACCGCTCAACTCAGATGTGTTTTACAAGCTGGTAGCAGTTGGTGATACTGTTATAATAGATGGGGGTAGGCTCTGGGCAAAGGTAGAAGAGAAGAGCAGCAATTCCATTTTAATATCATTTATTGTAGAGGGCACACTTGGTTCAAAGAAGACCGTGGCAATTCAGGGCAAGGAATACCCACTTAACTCTCCGACAGAAAAGGATATGGATGACCTGAAATTCGCTGCCGAGTCAGGGATGGATGGAGTTGCAATGTCATTTGTGAAAACTCCGGCAGACATAGAAAAGCTCAGATCTGCAATGGCCGAGCTTGGCAGCAACATGTTTGTTGTCGCTAAAATTGAAACAATATCAGCTGTAAATAACATAAATGGCATAATTGGTGCAACTGACTACGTGCTGGTGGCAAGGGGCGACCTGGGATCACACTTTCCCATGGTCAAGATACCAGAGCTGGAAAGGAACATAATAAGGCAATCCATGAATTATGGCAAGCCTGCCATAGTGGCAACGCAGCTGTTGGACTCAATGATAAACAACCCCATACCTACTAGGGCCGAAATAACAGATGTCTTTATGGCAGTAAGCATGGGGGCTGATGCACTGATGGTAAGCGGAGAAACAGCTGTGGGCAGGTACCCCATTGAAGTCATCAAATGGCTCAGGGATATAGCAAAGGAAGGTGAAGCATACTCAAGAGCCAGGCCAAAGGTGGAGGGACTTGATGTTTACGACAAGTTTGCCGAAGGCGTTGCGAACTTGGGTGAACTTGTAGGAGGGCGGCTTGTAGCCATGACAAGCACCGGAAAAACGCCACAAAGGTTAGCCAGATTCAGGCCAAAGTGTGACATAATAGCAATTTGCCAGGACCAGCATATAGCAAAGAAAATACAGTTAACTTGGGGGGTCAAGCCAGTTATAATGCAGCAGGAAAAGAACGAACAGGACATCATGGAGAAGCTAAAATCCCTGTCACTTATAGCTACAGGAGATAAAATCGTGATGACCCGCAGCCTCAAGCAGGGAGTAACTGATGCAATAAGAATAATTGAGGTTTAGCAAAATAAGCTTTAAAGGTCACATTAAGCACCTGACCATGATTTGAGGATTATCGGGATAGATGAAGCCGGAAGGGGCAGTGTGTTTGGTCCGCTTGTGATTGCGGGGATTTCAATAGACAACTCCTTTGACCTTAAAGCACTTGGTGTAAAGGATTCAAAGAAGCTTTCTCCGAAGAAAAGGGAGAACATTTTTGAGCAACTCAGGGAAATAAATGGAATAGAAGTAATTATAAAGGAACTTAAGCCTTCGCTTATCGACAGGTATGTATTCAACGGGCAAAAGCATATGAAACTGAATTATCTTGAAGCTAAGTTCATGTCCCTGATAATAAACTCCTTGCATGGGGAGTTTGCAATAGTGGATGCAGCAGACACAAGCGAAAGACTATTCGCAAGTCAGATATCCGCATTTCTTAAGAGGGAAGTAATGCTGATAAGCTCGCATCATGCTGATGATATTTACCCGGTGGTGTCAGCTGCCAGCATAATAGCCAAGGTCAATCGTGATAAAAAGATCAGGAATATTCAGGAGCGTTACGGAGAAATTGGATCAGGATACCCCTCAGACCCCCTTACAAGAGAATACCTGAGAAAAAATATGGGATCAATAAGCAAGTTGCCTTTTGTACGCAGGAGTTGGAAAACGTTAAAAAGGGTCTTGGGATAAAACCAATTATGAGCTTAGGTGCAAGATACATATGGCATAATGGAGAGTTTGTTGCATGGGATGACGCAAAGGTTCATGTTATGACAAATGCGCTACATTATGGAACTGGTGTTTTTGAAGGAATAAGGGCATATTCTGACAACAATCAACTCTATGTCTTCAGGCTCAAGGAACACATTGCAAGGCTGCTAAATTCCGTAAAACTTTACGGGTTTGGCATAGACTATGGCTCAGAGGAACTTTCCAAGGCAATAAAGGATACGTTAAGAAAAAATGAATTCAGGGTAGACCTGTACATAAGGCCGCTGGCCATCAAGGGTGTAGGCCCCATAGGGCTTGACATCAGGAAGTTAAAAACGGAAGTCTTCATAATAGCGATGCCGTACGGGAAGTACTTTGAGAAGGAAGGCATAGAAGTAACAGTTTCAAGCTGGAGGAGGCTAAGTGGGCAAACGGTGCCAATCCTTGCAAAGGTTACAGGCCACTATGTCAACAGCGTTTTGGCCAAGCTGGAAGCCTTGAACCGGGGCTTTGATGATGCGATACTGCTCAACGAACAGGGCAGGGTTTGTGAGGGGAGTGGGGAGAATCTGATGGCAGTGAAGGATGGCACAATAATTACACCACCACTTTCTGCTGGTATACTTGATGGTATAACCAGAAGGAGTCTGATGGAAGTTGCAGGAGACGCTGGCTTCAGGGTTGTGGAAAGGGATATGGAGCGCTCAGAGCTATATACGGCAGATGAACTTTTCTTTGTAGGCACTGCTGCTGAAATAACCCCAATCTTCAAGGTGGATGGCAGAACCGTAGGAAGTGGCAGCGTCGGACCAGTCGCATCAAAGCTCAAAACACTGTTTACAGACGTTGTAAAGGGAAAAGTTGACAAATATAGAAAGTGGCTCGAATCAGTATGGTAAAGGTAAGTTTTCAGGGGGAACCCGGGGCATACAGCGAGGAGGCTTCAATAAATTTTTTTGGAAATACCATTGAGCTGTTGCCGTTTCCTTACCTTTCAGATGTTTTTAAAAGCGTTGAAAATGGTATGGCAGAATTTGCTGTAGTGCCTATTGAAAATACGCTCGAAGGCAGCGTGAGTGAAACCTACGACCTGCTCATAGGGGCAAGCACTAAAATAATAGGTGAAGAAGTGCTAAGAGTAAGGCATTGCTTTATGGCCAATACAGGCGTGAAAGTTGAAGATATAAGAGAAGTATGGTCTCACCCTCAGGCGCTTTCCCAGTGCAGGAAATTCATAGAGAGCATGAAGTTGAAGCCGGTTCCATATTATGATACAGCTGGAAGCGCTAAAGCAATAGCTGAAGGAAAAATCATTAATGCAGGTGCAATTGCCAGCTGCAGGGCAGCCAGACATTACGGCCTGAATGTACTAGCCGAAGGGATAGAAGATTCACCAAACAACTATACGAGGTTCATAGTTATAGGGAAAGGAATTGCTGAAATAAGCAACAGAGAAAAGACATCAATAATATTTTCGGTAAAGCATGTTCCAGGTGCACTTTATCGGGCACTTAAGGCATTTGCCGACAACGGGATAAACATGACAAAGATTGAGAGCAGGCCCACTAAGGAAAAGCCATGGGAGTACTTCTTTTTTGTTGATTTTATGGGGCGTGATGACGAGGAAATTGTCAAGAACGCTCTTGAAGAGTTAAAAAATGAAGTATCATTCATAAAGGTGCTTGGCTCATATCCTGCGGTGAGTGATTGATTGTCATCCATATATTATGAACAGCTTGCAAAAATGGGGAATTATCTAGCAACGCTTGGGTACGTTGAGGGAAGGGAAGGAAACCTGAGTGCTAGAACACATGAAGGAATAATAGTGAAATCCACAAATGTATTCATGCAGCATGCCACACCGGCGGATTATTCTCTGATAAGCATGGATGGCAAGCTCATAAGGGGGAATGAACCTTCTTCGGAGTACAGGATGCATCTGGAGATTTACAGGAGGTCTAAAGACGTAAATTTTATTGTTCACACGCATCCAATAAATACACTGGTTTATGCGGATTTTACTGACAGGATAGTTACAACTCTTACTGAATCAAAGCTATATTTCAGTTCTTATGTACCAGTGCTTCCGGTTATTGAGCCAGGGACTCAGGACCTTGCAAACGCAGTGGCTTCTTCAATTGCAGAAGGGCATGAGGGAATTGTTTTAAGAAAACACGGGCTTGTAACGGTGGGAGTAACTCTTGATGTAGCAGTGATGAGGACCATTGCAATTGAAAAGGAATCCAGAATTGAAATTCTCAAGAGAACGATGATCAGGTGAAATTAGTGCAATGCCGGTTTTTAGGAAAAATGCTCTTAAAAGAGGTTAGAAGTTTGAGGGTAAATTTCACATGCTTCAGTGCTGAGATGCACGGACTTTCATCAACAAATGAGACAGACTTTATGCCCTTTTTATAATCTATCGTTTGTAGGAATGGTCAGAATTGATGCCTTAGGAGACACCAACGGCGGGGTACATTGCTATCTGAATGTCGTTGTATCAGGCAACAAGTTGCGGACGAACCTAGGCATGGGAAACTCACGCGCTTTAGCATGAGATGATGTCACTAGATAATTCCAGAGTGTGCTGGATCCTGTTTGACAGCTGATACTTCTCTATAGAAATCTCAAAGATGCATGGTACTTCTTCACAATAATGCAACAGGCCAGTTAGCCCTAATAGGAGCTCCAACGTTCCCCTAAGCTTCATTGAAATCTAGGTCGAAGGAATGATGGTGTACCTGCTTGCATGATAAGGGTTTTCTGAACAGCCTCCAGCGACGGATGCCATTTATTTCATTTCAAAACCATCGCTTTTAAGCGGATCACAGTTACGCTTTTAAGTTTCTCTTCTCA
>JBMFTE010000011.1:0-21444 GCA_049967195.1 Nitrososphaeria archaeon | reverse complement strand
AGCACCTGTTTGGTGCCCCACCGTTGGTGTCTCCTCAGGCGTAAATTCAGACCATCCCTATAGACGATATATTACAAAAAGGGTATAAAGCCTATTTCATTCATAAAATTTTGTTGAAGTCCGTGTATCTCAACGCCGAGATTTACAGCTTCCCTCAAGTTCCTAGCTTTTTTAAATAAGGGTGTTCCTTTTATTTTCTATAGTTGCTACCTCCGCATGTCTGCTTTTCTGAGCCAATGTATTTAGCTTGTGCTCTCCCTTAAAGCTGCTGCACCTTCTAACATACATTCCCTACGCATATGCCATGTCCTCATTCTTCAATTTTCCATTAACCTAGGGCGATCAGTAAAATCTGCCCTTTGCTGAGCACAGTGAACTAAAACAAAATTTGCTCAAATTATCATGCCAACCGTTTAATGAGCATGATAAATTGTGGTTAATAAAACAAAGGAATCCGTTGAAAAAGGTTTTAAAGGAAGATAGTGCATTTAAGAGTAAAATAAAATGATAGACCTCAGAATAATTAGTTATTTGGTCAGTATTGCTGTTTCATTAATTATTTCAATCTACTTTATTTTAGGGTACAGTAAACTAAGGAGCACAACTTTCTTAACAGGTTTTGTAGCATTTTTGCTTATTGCGACAGGCCTTATTTTAAATCTGTACAACATGATCTTCGTAGGGTATTTCTTTGAAGCAGCTGGCTTCCTTGTGTCCTCTCTAATTCATGCCAAGACCGTCAGGCGGTACCTAGCCATCGGCATAATTCCAGTTGCTGTTGGTGAAACACTGGCCTTTTTCTTTTCCCTCTATGCGGGTGTTGAAACTTTGCTCTTCTACAGCAAAAGCGGTAAAAAGATCAACCTCATAACGGGCGCTGGATTCATGCTCATTTCGGTGTCTATTTTTATGCAACTGATTTACGCTGTGGTTCCAGCCAACTTGCAGCTTATTGTTCAGCTTGTGGGGTATTCCTTGCTGATCTCTGCACTGGTGCGCTGATATGAGAAGCCAGATAAAAATTATCGTTGACATTCTTGATGCACTAGAGCAATCTGAACAAGGTGCTAAAATAACTGACTTAGTTCGGAAGGCTAACGTACCTTATGTCAGGTTGACTGAACTTCTTGATGAATTATTAAAGAAAAATTTCATTGAAATTGCAGGAGAGTCCGGGAATTACTATAAAATAACCAAAAATGGTGCAATGTTGTTGGATGAATACAGGAGATTCTCCACCTTTGCCCAAAACCTGGGGCTTGACGTAGATTGAATCCTTTGCAAAAGGTTAAAAGCTAGTTCTGTAACTATTTTACCAAGTTGGGCGTTGATCTTTCGCCCATAATAGGGGATATAAAGGAGAGTATAACAATAGATGCCCTTAACGAAAAAAAACTAGCGATTGACGGTTATAATGCCCTTTACCAGTTCATAACCATTATAAGAGGCGAGGATGGTTCGCCACTAATGGATTCAAATGGGTTAATTACCAGCCACCTAAGCGGACTTTTTTACAGAACTTTGAATTTCCTTGAGAAAGGGCTCAGGCCTGTATATGTGTTCGATGGCCAGCCACCAGAACTTAAAGCTCATGAAATAAACATAAGAAGGACAGCAAGGAGTGACGCCATGAAAATGTATGAAGATGCAAAAGCTCAGGGCAATCAGGAGCTTATGAAGCGGTATTCAGTGAGGGCGGCCACATTAAAGTCATACATGGTTGATGACGCAAAGAGGCTTCTTGACCTCATGGGTGTGCCGTGGTTACAGGCGCCAGGGGAGGGTGAAGCTGAGGCGGCATATTTAACTGCAAGAGGATATACGTGGGGTTCGGTTTCGCAAGATTATGATTCTCTTTTGTTTGGTTCGCCACGACTCCTGAGGAACATAACTATTTCTGGCAAAAGAAAATTGCCTGGAAAGAATTTTTACATTAATGTTTCCCCAGAAATGATTCAAACAGAAGCAATGCTTAGCAAACTTGGAATAACCAGAGAACAACTGATTGATTTAGCGATAATTATAGGAACAGACTTTAATGAAGGAATTAAGGGAATAGGACCGAAGACTGCTCTGAAGCTAATAAAGCAGCATGGTAGATTGGAAAATTTGGATAGTATAAGTTCTGCTATATCTGAAGATATAGTAAAACAAGTAAGAAATATCTTTCTAACACCCAACGTTGTTGATGCAGAAAATCTTGAATGGAAAGGTCCTGATGCAGAAGGTTTAATAAGTTTCTTGTGTAGAGAAAAAAGCTTTTCTGAAGAAAGGGTTAAAAATGCAATTGCCCGGCTAAAAAAAAGGCCTGCAAGCGGTGCTCTTGATGAATGGTTTACCTGATAATGAAAGTATGGTAAATGAAATTATTGAAATGGGTCTAATAAAAAGCCACAGAGTCAGGAATGCATTTATGAATGTGGACAGGGGCAGATTTGTTTTTCCTGGCTTTGAACGATATGCGTATTTTGACGAACCCGTTCCGCTAGGTGACACTGGCCAGACCATTTCTGCCCCAAGTATGATTAGTATTATGCTTGAAGTGATGAAAATCGAAAGATGGCACTATGTGCTGGAGATTGGAACAGGAAGCGGATACAGTGCAGCCTTGATTTCAAGAATCTCAGATTTAGGAGGTGTTGTAACTGTAGAATATAATTATAAATTGTTTATGTTCGGAAAAAACAATCTTAAAGTATTTGGCAATGTTCTACCCGTGTTTGGGGATGGCACTGCCGGTTACCCACCTTTTTCGCAGAACCTAAAATATGACAGAATAGTGATAATGGCTTCCACTAACGCTATTCCTGGCATTCTGTTAACGCAACTGGCAGACGACGGCTTTGTAGTCGCACCTCTTGGATCCCAAGACTACCAGGAGCTAGTTAAAGTTTGGAAGAACGGAAAGATGGAAAAATACGGAGGATGTATTTTTGTCCCCCTTAAATATGATTTTGGTCAAAAATAACAAAGTCCATTTTCACTGCTTTTTAGTGGCTGATACTATGCTTATGACGTCTCTGTCCTTTAATTTGTAAGTTGGGGGTAATCTCAATCCTGTCCTCGCGTCTATGGCGTATAGAAGCCCCTTAGCAAGGTCTGTGTGTATCTGGGCCGCAAGATCCCTCACAGTTGTCCCATCCGGAATAAGCATTGCGTCCGGAAGCACATGACCTTTTTTGTCTGACAGTTTATTGAGATCAGCCACAGGATACACGACATTCATTCTTAATAGCTTAAATGTGCCTACATTGATTGCAAACTGTATGCCAGTCCTCATCATTTCCTTCATGGAAAACTTATTTACAAAATCTAGGGCTTTCTTTTCTTCTTGCTTTAAAAGGCTGGCATCTTTTATTATATAGTTGTCCTCAGCCGCATTAAATTCAAGTGCATTTCTTTCTGCCCCTTTTTTCAACGCTAGTTCATAATTTCCACTTACTGGTACTATTATTTTGTCCTTAAGCGTTTCTTTGAGGATTTTAAATCCCTTCTCTGCTGATGCTATATCCATTTTGTTAGCTATGACCAGTGTTGGCTTGGAAATATCTCTTATTTTTGATGCAAAGGCCCACATTTCTTGGTCATTCATGCTTTTTATATCGTATGGCGACCTTCCCCTGTCACCAAGAGCCTGCATTATGTGGTCCTTTGTAACTTTTATCCCTGCCAACACCTCATATATAGCATTGAACGCCTCCATTTCTGTTTTACTTTCATCAATTTTTTTTATGATTTTTTCGATATTGTTCTCAAGAATACTTTTGTACCACTGGATTATCTCACCCTCTATTTCTCGGTAATCAAGCAACGGGTTTCCCGATCCTGGCTCCGCAATCTTGCCCTCTTCATCAATGCTACCCGAAGCATCAACTACATGCAAAAATGCGTCACATGTGGCAGCTACGGCAAGAAACCTAGTGCCGAGTCCCCTGCCCGCACTTGCGCCCTTTATAAGACCGGGCATATCCATAAGCTCCACCGGGATGTATCTCCAGCCAGCAATACATTTTGAATTGACAGGATTATCATTTACCCCAAATTCTTTGTGCACACAGGGGGATGTAGCGTAAGTTATTCCGACAGACGGTTCCTTTGTAGTAAAGGAATAGTTTCCTATTGGCGCATTTATTCCTGTAGCAGTATCAAATATTGTTGTTTTTCCGGCATTTGTCTTCCCAATAAGAGCGATTCTAAATGTCATAATCGAATAATAATCTTTTTGCTCCCTAAATAAGTTTGCCTCTGCTATCTTTCATAAAGACATGCTAATTATCAGACCAGCCGCTTGAGAATTTCTGGTATTTCGTTTGGAGTGCTTGCAACCCTTATGCCGGCTTCATTCAGCGCCTTTATCTTACTTTCCGCCGTGCCCTTGTTGCCAGTTATAATTGCACCTGCGTGCCCCATCCTTTTTCCGGGAGGAGCATATCTTCCGGCTATAAAACCTACTACCGGTTTACTCACGCTGTTCTTTATTATTTCTGCAGTTTCTTCCTCTGCAGTTCCACCTATTTCCCCAACCATAACTATGGCTTTTGTTTGCGGATCACTTTCGAAAAGCTGCACTACATCCTGCATTTTTGTTCCTACTACCTGATCACCACCAATTCCTATAACGGTTGTCTCACCCAACCCAGATTCGCTTATCGTATTAACTATTTCATATGTTAAGGTTCCGCTCCTAGACACAACCCCCACGTTGCCCTGCCTAAAAATTGAATTTGGCATTATTCCCAGCTTTGCTAGACCAACTGATGCCATTCCTGGTCCATTAGGGCCAATCAGTCTGGCGCCCTTAAGCTGAGCGTACAGCTTCATTTTAACCATGTCGTGAAATGGTATGTGCTCTGTTATAATTACAATCAGTTTTATCCCTGCATCTATTGCCTCAATTACAGCATCAGGTGCATATGGCGCTGGCACAAAAACGACTGAAGCCCTTGCTCCAGTATTTTTTACTGCTTCATTTACTGAATCGAATACTGGCACGCCAGCAGCCTGCGTGCCCCCTCTACCGGGTGTCACACCGCCAACTATATTTGTGCCAAATAGTTTCATCTGCTGAGCATGAAAACTGCCCTGATGACCAGTTATACCTTGAACGATAACCGGAAGGTTTTTTTCATCAATTATTATGGCCAAAGTTCATTCACCTGCTAATTTTACCACTCTATCGATTGCTTGGTCCAAATTTAAAAGCGATTCTATGCCGTTTTCCTGAAGAATGCGCCGGCCCTGCTCCTCATTCGCCCCTCTCAGGCGGGCAACTATCTTAAAATTAGGGTTCAATTCCTTTACTGCCTGAACGATTCCCGTTGCAACCGTGTCGCCTCTTGTAACGCCTCCAAATATGTTGATAAAAAGCACTTTATTGACGATCTTCGATTCAAGCTTTAACGCTTCTATAACCTTTTCTGGGTCATCGGTTCCCCCAAGATCAAAGAAGTTTGCTGGCTTGCCGCCTCGGAGGCTTATCATATCAATTGTTGCCATATTCAGGCCCGCCCCGTTAGCTATAATGCCTATATCACCTTCTAGCCTGACAAACGACAATCCCTTTTTTCTTGCTTCAATTTCTACTGGCTCAAGGCCGTAATACCTAGGCTCAATATCCTTGTGTCTGAAAAGCGCATCGTCTTCAACGGTTATTTTCGAGTCTAATGCCATCAAACCACCATCCGTAACTGCAAGCGGATTTATTTCAACTAGGCTTGCATCCATCTGTTCATAAATGGAGTACAGTGCGTCAATAATTCCATATATCTGCCTGTCCTTTAATCCCAAAAACTCTTCAAGTTCCCTTTTAACATATTCAGGTACGCCCACATAGGGCACTATATGGTGTTTGTATATTTTTTCTGAGGGCACTGAATTTATATCCATTCCGCCTTCTGCGGAAGCAAGGATGACCGGAAGTTCCTTGCTCCGGTCCAGTGTGACGCTTAAATATAATTCCCTCTCTGCGCTGTAAGCCTTTTCAAGAAGAAAAACTTCCGCCCTGTGACCATCAAAGTCTATTTTCTTTATTTTATCAATTGCGTCAATGGCTTCCTTCTTCGAGTTAACCGCCACAACGCCCCCGCGCTTTCCCCTTCCCCCAACTGGAACCTGTGCTTTTACGACCATCCTTTCAGAAAAATCAGGAATATCGCTGATGCTCCTGACCACTTTAAATACCGGCACAGGCACTTTATATGTCTGGAATATCTGCTTGCCTTCATACTCTAAAAGATCCACCATGTCATTAACTTGTAGAAATGACTTTAAAAGAATCACGGTAAGTGCTATCAGAATAAAAATGATCTCTTCCTGGCATACCTACCCCTCCTTTCTATTTCATCTATCTTATTTATGATCCCCGCCATCTTGTCTGAAACGCTAGTATAACCATCATAAAAGCTGTTCATGGTTTCTCTGAAGCTAGCTGGATGCTGCACGTACATCACCTCCTTCACCAGGTGTAGGTCCACGGCCATATCCTCCTTCCTGCTGCTGATGTACGAGAGCCCGAAATCAACCAGATACCATTTGTTTTTTTGGCTATCAAATATGAAGTTTGCTGTGTTGGGATCCCCGTGTATGATGTTCAACATATGCAACCTCCCCAAAATTTCGCCCATGGCTCTGCCTTCGGATGGATTTTTATCTATTATGTCCAGCATTCTCTTTCCGCTTATGTATTCCATGATTATGGTATATTTTTTCTGAGAAACGTAAAGCACATGCGGGGTATTAATGGCGCTCCTTGCGGCCCTTAACATCCTCGCCTCCCTCACTGTTCTCTGCCTCCTGATTTTTTTATCCAGTTCCCCTATCATATATTGCTTGACCGTACGCACCTTGTAAATCGCGATCAGAGGGCCCCACCTTCCAAGATAAATGTCCGCCTCTGCCCCTCTAGCTATTAACTTCTCCATGGCACATCCACTTCATCTATTCTCCATGACTGGCTGACAAAGGCGTTCTCCGGTTTGACGCTGTATCCGCTTTTGAAGTAAAGCCAACCCGTCCATGCTATTTGCGCTCCGCAATCGCCTGCATATTCTGCCGGGATACCCTTTAATTTGCAATCGTGCCTATCAGATACCATTTCTAACATCTGGTGAAGCCGGGTGTTAGCAGCAACCCCGCCCACAACAAGCAACTCCTTTTTATGCAGAAGCGCAAGAGCTCGCTCTGTCACCTCTGATAACATGGCAAATGCTGTTTCCTGCATAGAAAATGCAAGGTTTTCCTGCATTTCAACAGGTATCTTTTTTTTAGCTGACGTTAATAAACCGGAAAATGATAGGTCGTTTCCTTTTACTATGTAAGGCATATCAACATATTTGCTTCCCTTTTCCGCGATTTTTTCAACCGCGGGTCCTGCAGGCGATGCAAGTCCAATTGCTCTCCCGAACTGGTCTATTAGTTGCCCGAGCGTCAGGTCAAGTGTCTCTCCAAAAACTCCCCACCTTCCGTTTACGGCGGCAAGGACCATTGTATGACCTCCTGACAGCAGCAGCACAAGAGGGTCCTTGGCATCTGTCAACATGGAACCAAGTTCTATGTGACCTACGCCATGATGCACCGGTATTAGGGGCTTGCCATAATAGGCTGATATGAACCTGGAAATAGTTGCACCAACTCTCAGACATGGACCCAAGCCAGGACCTGCAGAATATGCTATAAAGTCAAGTTCATTGTAATTTATGTTTGATTCTTTAAGTGCAGACAGCACAACTGAAGGGGCGGTTTCTGCATGATGCCTGGATGCCTCCCGTGGGTGAATGCCAGATCCAGAAGGTGGCCGGTACACACTTTTGACATTGGAATATATTTTTCCATTACTGTCAATTACCGATGCGCTGAACGTGTGAGCTGTGCTTTCTATTCCGAGTCCCAGAGTCATTCCCTAATCCACTTCGATGTGCCATCCTCGTAAACTTCCTTTTTCCATATTGTAGGTTCCTTTTTGTATCTTTTAACCACTTCAGGCATTGCCCCCAGCGCCTCCCCTCTACTCCTGCTGGAAATGATTATCAGCACTATAGGTTCACCCGGCTCAAATTCACCTTCCAGATGGTAAATTCTGCAGTCATTGAGTGAATTTTTCTCCTTAACCTCATTACAGATCCTTTTTAGCGCGATATCGGCATATTCCTTATACGCCTCTATGATCAGCTTTTTGACCTGCGTGGGGCGCTTGGTTATTCCAAAGTAACTCAACACTATTCCTGATTCGCCATTCTCAGCTGCAAGCGCAGCCTTCAGTGCATCATAAAGGTCTAGTGATCCCTTTTTATAAACACCCGTATCCGGCAGGCTGTTCATCTGTTAGCAAGACCCTCCAGGGCGCTTTTTACTATTTCCTCTGTTTTTACGTTTAAAGCCAATCTGCTGATAAATTCGACCCTTTTTTTAACTGCTGAATCTTCGATTATGCTTTCCATTTCATTGCAGAGTGTCTCTGGCTTTGTGCTGTACTGGTCATAAACCCGCGCTATTCCCATTTCACTGGCCCTTGCGGCATTTGAAATCTGTTCTCCATGAAGCGCTATTGGAAAAAGCATCATGGGTTTTGCGGCCATTATAACCTCACCCAGAGTGGTTAGGCCGGCCCTTAGAATAACAAGGTCTGCCTGATTCAAAAAATCGTTTCGGTAACTGTCCCACCCGAACTTGAGCACATTGCCGTGTCTCTCCAGAAACCCTCCTTTGTTTACTGAGCCTTGGCTTATTACGAGGCTCATGTTGGGCGGAAGGCATCTGCCTGCCTTTTCCAGCAAACTCACCATAAAATCCCTAGTGGGTCCGGGACCACTTATGGCGGCGTATACTACCCGGCGGTTTAAACCGAATTTTTCTCTGACATTCACAGTCGACGGCGAAGGCCTCCTAGAAAAGAACCCGAAAAATTTCAGTTTCCTGAAAACAACCCTAGAGTATACACCTTCGCGGGAAATGGTGTATGGAGGCGGAAGGTCAGGTACCATTATCAGGTCTGACATCTTCCATATAATTGATAGAAATTCACCAGTTAGCCTTTCTATTGCTCTGGATGCCACGGAGTTCCTGAGTGGCAGTAGTATTCTTGCCTGATTTATAATGAGCGCGGACGGCTTGCCATAAATTTTAGACGCTATTATCGGCGAAATCCTCGAATCAGAAATTACTACATCGGGATTTATGCTTTTTATCCTGTTTGCCTCCTCCAATATCTGCAGTGCGGGCGTACTGAAAACAGAGTAAAATTTCCTCACAGTGCTCCTAAATGACATCCTGCCCTCCGAGGACCAGACAACGTCCAATGGTGTTGAAGGCAGGGCAATCATTCCGCTGTTTACCATATCGAGCGCCTCACCCCATGTCGAAAAGAATTTTTCACCAGTTAATGTGTCAGCTACCCACAGGCTTCTGGATATGTGCCCCAACCCGCTACCGTAAACCGAAAAGTACCATCTATGTTTCAAGATTGACACTTGTTATTGAGCCGTTTGGTTCGGTCTCGGAAAAAACGCTTGCAGTAAACCTGTAAACCCTGAGGTTGCCCCTTTTCCATAAATTCCTATCAGCGCCAGCCTTAAGGCAACCGTAGGAAATATATTCTTTAACATCCCATTTTTCTTCAACGGGGACCTGTGGAAGTAGCAGGCCGCTTCCCAGAGCCCATTCTACTATAATTCCATCTCTGCCAACTTTTATCTGATTTAAAAGGTCGTCTGGTGATTTAAAATTAATCTGTTCAGGGGGGGATAGAATGCTGACTTCCAGAAGCACGTTGTCTGCAGCCTCTGGATCCAGTGGGGCAAACCTAGGGTCATAGTAAGCTGCGTCAACTGCAGACTGAATTATGTTTTCCAGCAGGGTTCCAGAGGGGTAAGGCCTGCCTATACAACCCAGCAGCTGTTCCTTTTTGTCCTTAACCGTTACAAACGCGCCACTGCGCACCAAGTACTTAGCCGGGGCATCTGATATTTTTATGTAATTTTTCGTTAATCCATAGTGTTTGATAGCCCGACGCGAAATTTCTATCAGATATTTTCCGTCCTCAAGTGTCCACCCAGACATAAATCGCTATTTTAACAATGACAATTTAACCTTTATTGGCAGTTCAGGCAAAGGGTTACCGTAAATTTTTGCAACGCAAATAAAATAATTTGGTTTCAAACATTAGAGGAACTCAAATTTCAGGAGCTACAACGTAATAATAGGCAGGTTAATTGATGTTGAGAAAGAATATATGGGATCAAGCGTGTAAATAAAAGTAATACATCCAAAAGGTGCTCGCTGTGCAGTAAAATCCACTAAAATGGCAGGTAGTAGATACTGTATATTTGCCAAACATGAATAAAACAATAAACGCCGACTTGACCAGTAAACATAGCCATGAATCCAACGCAGATAAATGGCTGAATGTACAGCCTGCCTTTGGGCAGGGCGGGAAACCGCCAGCTATAAATCAATAAAAATGAAAGCGGTAAGCCCAGAGCCTACTAAGCTTTAAACGAGAAGAGTATGTCAGTGCCCCATAAAACTCCAAATATAAGCCATAACATGCTGAAGCCAGTTATATTTGCAACTAACCAACGGGGTCAGCCAGATCCTTAGCCATTAGGTAAACGGCTGCATAGGTGGGCAATATTATATTTTCCATTTTGTATGGACCAAATCTTACTCCTTTAAGCGTAAACTCCGGGGAATAATAAATCTTCAGGCTGAACGGCTCTTCTGAAAGACAAACTGCATCGGTAAAAGGGTCGCAGGATTCGATGTATTTGCAACGTTTTTTTTCAAGTCCTGATTCATCATGCAGCGAACCAGGCAACCTAAATATTCTTGAGACATCGATTGTCACCTGCGGATCTATTGGTATATGTTTCCTTTTGCCGGCAGATTTTTTTGCCTGCTCCGGTACATTGGATAGGTAAATCTTACCTTCAAAGCCAATTCCTCTAATATAGTCCGATATCTCCCCCCTCTCTCTCGAAGACAGCGTAGTGAATTTTTTTGAATCCACATGTAAATGAAACCCGTTGTTACCTGAAAAGTAAGTGCTGATCTCGCTGGCGCTTATACCAAAGTCGTTTTGCAGCATGTCCCCGAGGCTGATCGCTGCCTCCTTTACTTCGTTAATGCATGCACTGCAAGCCCACTCGATCCCCCTTATCTGTTTTGAAGAGCACTGAGGGCATGAATTAGGGGCCGGCCCTGGCCCGGCAGCATGGCAGGTGCTGCAGATCCAAAAGCTGTATTTTTCATAAGATTTGCTTACATCCTTAAGGTCAATGTCGAACACGAGGTCGCTACCCATTCGCCCCTTTTCCTCCATTGGTGCCGTTGGATCAGAATAGTACGATACAGAATAGTAAATTGACCTTGGCACGGCCTTCAGCGCCAGCGCAAAAAGCTCGCCCTGTGTTTTTAGCTGCAAGTGCCTTATCATTGACCCATTAAAATCCCTATAGCCAAATTCTCTTTTTTCAATTTCTGATGGAGGTATAAGCTCGTCCTTCCTGTTAAAATAGTACCACCTGTAGGCCTCCTTAAGTGCTTGAATTCGTTGAGTTCCCGACATATTTGTATATCAACACCTGCGCCCACATTCCGTTAGATGCCAGCTGCAGCGGCGATGAGTAGACCAAGCTGAACGGAGTGGAATTAGTAGTGTAGTACGGCTGGTATGCAAAGAGCGGCAACTGATAATATGTGCTCGAATTAACATAATTTGACGTTATGTTAACTACTTGCCCTGTAGACGTGTCTATCTGCCCCCACCCAAGATACCTCAGAGGTTCAAGGTGACCAAGCAGCGTATCATTCCAGAAATACGGCGTAAGCAACCCGTTCGACGCGATATAGTCTGTCTGATTTGATTCCCATCTCGCCCACACGATCATCGCGCCGACTTTACTTTCGTCGCCTCCTATTCCGTAAAGCTGCCCTGTCTCCTGGTATCCGTAGAGGCTCTGGTCTTTAGTCGCCGTATACAGGTCAACGCCTGTAGCAAAAACCACGACATACTGGCCGTGTAGTTTGTTGAATATATTGACAGCTTCATTCGTTGGTGAAAGGTACATCTTAGCCACGAGCCCTATTTGTGTGCCATTAAGTGTTGCGTTGTCAATTACCGTAGTCTGGTTGCCCATTACCGTGATCCAGTAACCGTAATCCCACCAAGCAACCACAACTGAATGCGGCGCCATGTTAGAAGAGTTTGACATCCAGTTCAGAGCGTCAATCCATGCAGGCACTTTCCCATTAAGTATTGTGGCTGAATTAACTATGGTAACCGGCGTGTTGTTGGCAGGAACCCAGTAATACCCCACAGGTACAACCAGCAGGCCTAATAGGACAACCGCCACAGCGCCCTTTTCATACGTATAACCATAGGCCTTTCCCCTAGTTTTGCCCTTCTTTTCCTTCACCGGCGCACCCTTGATATTTTCAAATATGTAATAAAGTCCTATGGGAGCGCCAATTATGGCTGCTAGACCAACGTAATCCAGCAACTCACCCATTGAAGAGCCGACGTAAAAACTCCAAAGCAAAAACAGTGCCACAATAATTGACCCTACAGTCCTTTTCTTTATCAGGTAGTAGCCTGCGGCTATACTCAGTAGCAGTGCGATGCCGTAAGTAAATGCCAAATCTAGTCCTGAAATGGGGAGCTGCTCCGCAACAGTGCTTACGATGGAGGGTTTGAGCCTTAACAGGAAATCTAGGGCAGAAAGGTACCTTAGATTTACCAGATGCGGCAAAACAAAAGCCACTGCACCAAGCCCCACCACCAATACGCCAAAAAACGACGCAAAAAAGGCTGTTCTGCTCAGTATTTTGTACTTTTCGTTGACAATATAAAGCACTGAAATTATGATTGACAGGTACAGAAGCAGCATCGTGGGAGAATATATCCAGCCAAAGCCGGGCACCGGATAAATCACGGCCACCATGGCACCCACAATGTAAAGCACTTCTGCCTCTATGGTTTTAAGGTCTAACTTTGAGTACAGCGGCAGGAACAGAAATGCCAGCGCAATTACACCATTAAGGTTCTCTGACCCGCCCCACATGGTCTGTGCATATCCAACTAGAAAACCTGCGATCAGGGCCAGCAAAAGCTTGGCCCTATTTTTATCGAAGCCATAAACTAAAAGCATTATAGCGGTTGGCATAAACAAAAACGCAAATGGCGTTCCCTTGTACCAGCCGAAGTCCGTTCTAATCAGGAGCCCAGGCACTGAACTTAGAAGAAGCACGCCGATCAGGCCAACGTATTTGTTCCCCGTCAGGCCCTTTGCTGTAAAGTACACAGGAAAGCTGATCAGGGCACCAACTATTACGGGTAAAATTTCAGCAAATTCATAAAGCGTTAACTTGGTAGCAAAAAAATGCGCTATTATATAAAATATAGCCACCATGAAGTAAAGGCCTGAAGGGGATGTTGTAGCGAAGTCCCTCCCCCAGGGGTACCAGAAATAGTAGCTTATTGTGTGCATATATTTAGAAATGCCCCCCAGGCCATAAGTCAGCAGGTCATTAACAACCACATTTGTTACATAGTAGTGGTAGTATGGATCAAATTCATTTAGATACAGGCCGTACTTTGCTGGCATCAGCCTTACATAAAGCGTAAGCGCCAGTAACAGGGAAAAGACAAGCGCTGCAAAAGCGCCCCCCACTGTTATTTTTGGTCTCCTGATATTTAACATGCAGACAATATCATTGTAGCCCATCTTTAAGCTTAACGATTGCCGCTGTAGGGCCTGAACTTGAACGCTTAAAACGTATAATATCGTTGGCTTTATATTTAATGTCACTGTTCTTGTTATGGAAAGTATCTCGCTGAGGAAATTAAGATTTGCCTCAGCCTATTAATACCCTTTTAAAAAAATGTGTGGGTTCGTGGCTGCTGTGCAAGGTTCAGCAAATTTTAGGTAAGAGTTAATATTGAAGCACAATGATCTAGTTAGATATGAAAAAACTACAGGAAGGGGACGTTGCGCTGATTCTGCCACTTACTTCCACTTACGGCACCCTTGATGTTGGCAGGTATTTGGATAAATGGCTCATATTGCTATTTTACCCACGAGACTTTGCTGCTGGCTGCACGCTTGAAGCCAAAGCATTCCAAAACAAGTTAACTGATATAAGGTCTTTGGGAGCAGATGTAATTGGAATAAGCCCAGATAATCTGGAAACCCATATGAGATACTCCGCTGAACTGGGGCTTGACTATGAGCTTGCTACGGATAATAACGGCTCAATGGCCAGCCCTTACGGCGTACTGATAAAATCCAATCCCCCCAAATTTAAAAGGGGCGCATTCCTAATTTCCCCTGAAAGGGTGCTGGTCAAATCATACATAAACGGGAAGATTTCCCTTTATGCACACGAGATACTAAAAGATCTGAAATTCATAAAAAGCTTAAATGATAAACTTGAAATCAACAGCGTGGTCATCCAATAAAATACCCAATCATAAACACGATGCTGAAATTATTATGATTTCAGATTAAAAACATTTAAATTAGCAGTTAACACGCCTTAACATTATGAAGCTGTTAATGCTGGATACCGATAGTTTCAGTTATCGCGCAATAGAACCTGAAAGTGGTATAAGTGATGAAATCAACGGTGACAAATCCAAAACTTACAGTAATGCCCTAGTTGTATTTGTTACTGTAGAAAAGGGTGATTCTGAATCACTTTATGACCAAGTTTATGAAGAAATCACAAAGCAATTAAAGCAGATAGGGGAAAGAGTCGTTGTAATCTACCCGTATTCACACCTGAGCGAGAACCTTGCTACACCAAATGAATCCTACAAACTGTTCCATGGTCTTTCTGAATTTTTGGCAAGTTCTGGACTTAAGGCAGACAGGGCCCCTTTTGGCTGGAACAAGGCTTTCAATTTATCACTAAAGGGTCATCCCCTTGCGGAATCCCTCCGCACGATCAAAGGCGGCGGCAAAAAAGCTAATTTTGCTCCAAAGGAAAAGTTCTACAGGTACTTTGTAATAGATGAAAACGGCATAGAATATGAAGTGTTTCCTGACAAGCTTCAGGAATCCGAACCCCTGTCGAAAAATGAGGCATTAAAGCGTTTTGTGGAAAATGAGCTTGTTGGAAAGCCGCTTCACAAGGAAGAACCGGCTCATATAAAACAAATGAAAAAGCTTGAACTGGTTGACTACTGCCCAGAAAGCGACATAGGGCACTTAAAATGGTATCCCAATGGCGTCATTATCAGGGACCTTATACTTGAATATGCCCAGAAGCTTGCATTGAAATGGGGTGCCATAAAAATGCAGAACCCGCTGGTTTACAGAACTGACATTGAATCAATATCTCTATTACAGGGGGAGTTCCACGAAAGAGACTACAAGATTGAAGGCGAGAACATGGTTCTCAGGTTCGCCAGCGACCCTGGGGCCTTCCCATTTGTTCAAAAGCTCAGCATAAGCTACAGGCAAATGCCATTTAAGGTCTATGAAGAAGCACAGTGTTTCAGAAGGGAGCAGAGCGGGGAAGTTGTAGGGCTGATGAGGGTCAGGACTTTCCTGATGACCGACCACCATGCATTCTGCCAGAATGAAGAGGTTGCAAAGGAGGAGTTTTCAAAGCTCACAGGCCTATTTAAACAGTTAATGGATGATATAATTGCACCTGAGCACTGGGTTCTGGGATTTGAGATCGTTGATGAATACTATGAAAAGTACAAGCCATTCCTGAAAGAGCTTCTTAAAGACATAAAGAAACCGGCCTTTTTCAAGCTGATGAACAGGATGACTCACTATTATGCTTTTAAGAATGAGTTTCAGGCAATATTTCCCGATGGTAACAATTTGCAAATTTCCACGGTGCAGTGGGATATAAAGAACGGCGAGCGGTTTAACTTAAACTATACAGACGAAAATGGAAATAAAGTTCACGTACCGTTTATCATTCACGCATCTAGTTTCGGAAGCATAGAGAGGGCACTTGCGTCAATGCTGGAATCCGCGGCCTGGATGGAAAGGCGTGGTAATGTGCCATTGTTGCCATTCTGGCTGTCACCCGAGCAAGTCAGGGTGATTCCTGTTTCTTCTAAAGAACAACTTGATGCCTCAGTAAAGCTAGCAAACGAACTGGAAGAAGATGGGTACAGGGTTGGAATAGACGATAGGGACCTGACTCTAGCTAAGAAGGTTGCAGAAGCGAAGAGTTTCTGGGTTCCTGTTATTATTGTAATAGGAAAGAAGGAACTGGAAAATAACCAGTTCAGCACAATGATAAGGGCTGGGCAAAAAATTGGAAAGGAACAGTCAAAGTCATTTAATATAGATGAACTCAGGGCTGAACTAAGGAAAATGCAAGGTAATATGCCAAGAAGGAAAATGTACATAAATCCACTAATAAGCAAACGGCCTAAATTTTCCTAGGATGTTATGGCATCCATAACAGCTCGCGATGCAACATCGACAAAATTTTTTAATTCAGCTGCTGTGTACATTCTAGTTTTCTTGACCACGTTATCGCTAACAATTAATGCACATGCAGCACTTACATCATGAATATTTGAAATTGCCATGAGGGTGGCACATTCCATTTCAAGTGACAGCGAGCCTATCGATATAAGCCATGGATTTAAATCATCCAGAGTATAAAATGCGTTTTTAGAAAAAACTGTTCCGAGATGAACTTTTATGTTGGCGTGCTTAAGAGCCTGGTATAGTTTTTTTGTGAGTACAAAATCTGGGGCTGGAGACATCCTGTAATCACAACTTAGTACCCCTCCTGGAGAGTAGTGAGCCCCAGTGGCCACTATGACATCCCCAACTTCTATGTTCTCCTTTAAAGAACCTGCAGTTCCTAGCCTGACTATGCTCTTTACTCCAAGTTTTATTAGACCGTTTATTATTAATGAAGCTGAGGTGCCGCCAATTCCATGTGTAGCAACAGTTAGCGGCTTTCCGCGGTACAGCCCTGTGTAAGCAACAAGACCGCCTGAATTGCTGACCATATCTGCACCTTCCAGCATTTTGGCGAGTTGGTTAACCCTGCTGGGGTCTCCGGATATAATTGCCTTTTCTGCCACTTTACCCTTTTCAACTTTTTTATAAATGCTCATATGTTAAATAAATTAAATGCTACACCTAAAAACATTGCTGCTAGGCCATTGCTGTATGAAATTTGTCAACAGCGGCAGCTTTAGCCCTTTGCTGACAGAAAAACTTAAAATAGATTCACATGAGGTAACTCATGGTCAGATCGTTGCGCAGCCTAGATAGCGCATTAGATGAAGAAAACAAATTAAAGCTAGATAAAATTCATGATGATGTTGTGTTAGACTGGATAGCAAGGTTCAATGAACTATGCTCCCCCTCAAGAATTTTTATAAATTCTGGAACAGAATCTGACATCAGATATATAAAGAACAAGGCGTTGGCTGAACATGAAGAGCTGCCCACAAAAAACAAATTACAGACGGTGCATTTTGACGGCGTTAAAGACCAAGCCCGTGACAGGAACCACACATATATCGTAGCTGAAAGCAGAATTGATGGAATAAAAAACTATGCCGAAAGACAGCATGCTGTCAATGAGGCCTTGACAATACTGAAGGGAATAATGAAAGGAAAAGAAATGCTTGTTGGCTTTTATGTTCTTGGTCCGAAATTCTCTGATTTTTCCATTCCTGCAGTTCAAATAACCGACTCCAGTTATGTGATGCATTCCGAAGAACTTCTGTACAGAAATGCGTATGACCTGTTTCTAAGGCCTCTTAAAAATAGGCCATTCCTTTTTGTGCATTCTGAAGGAGTACTTGAAAATGGGGTGTCTAGAGATGTTGATCAAAGGAGGGTACTGATTGATATTGATAACGAGGTTTCCTATAGCGTTAATACTCAATATGCTGGCAATACAATTGGATTAAAGAAACTAGCTCTCAGGATGGGTATCAAAAGGGGGATCATGGAAGGTTTCCTTATGGAGCATATGCTGCTCGTGGGAATTAATTACAATAGAAGAAGGAGCTATTTTACTGGCGCATATCCTTCCTTGTGCGGAAAGACTTCAACGGCTATGATGCTTGGCGAATCACTTGTTGGTGATGACATAGCGATACTTAAAAATATCAATGGCGAAGTTAGAGCTGTTAATACAGACAGGGGGGTGTTTGGCGTAATAGATGGTATAAACAGCAAGGATGACCCCATTATATGGGAAGTATTGCACAGCCAGAATGAGACCATATACTCAAACGTCCTGATAACACCCGAAGGCGAAGTAAGGTGGAATGGGGATGGCCTGCGTGAACCAGATGAGGGCAGAAATTTTGCAGATAAATGGGATAAGGGCATGCCACTTTCAAATCCAAATGCCCGGTTTACGGTAAGCTTGCAGGGTTTTCCCAATCTGGACCCTGCATATGACGACCCTGCGGGGGTACCCGTAAAGGGAATAGTGTACGGCGGAAGAGATTATGATACGTGGGTTCCCGTACAAGAATCATTTAATTGGAACCACGGTGCAATAGTTTATGGAGCATCAATAGAATCGCAGAGCACTGCTGCAACCATAGGTGCAACGGATGTCAGGGAATTCAATCCAATGGCCATACTTGACTTTTTATCCGTAAATATAGGCGATTACCTTAGACACTATATGGACTTTGGTATGGCCCTTAAAATACCTCCTAAGATCTTTGCCGTAAATTACTTTTTAAAAGATGATTCTGGGGAATACCTTGCAGAAAAAACTGATAAGCGCGTCTGGTTTAAATGGATGGAGATGCGTGCCAATGGTGATGTTAACGCAATAGAGGCGCCTACAGGTTATATTCCATTATATGAAACACTTGAGCTGCTTTTTGATAAAATTCTAAACAAAGGCTATCCGAAAGAACTCTATGTCAAGCAATTTTCCATAAGGGTGGATAACAATTTACAGAAAATCAAAAGGGTAATGAGCTATTATAGGAACTATAAGACCGTTCCCACGAAAGTATTTCAAATTTTGGCGGAACAGGAAAAAAGGCTCTCGGATGCACGGGAACAGTATGGCAGCATCATAAATCCCACGTTGCTTCCAATAAAATGACATACACCATAGCTGTTCTTGCAGGGGGCAAGTCCTCTAGGTTCGGGAGTAACAAACTTTTATTTAAAATTGGGTCAATGACAATGCTAGAGTGGGTTTTATATGCGGCATTTGGTTCACATGCAGACGAAATTATACTATCTGTAAAATCCCCAGAAATTAACGTATCAGATAGATTTAAGGGTAAATTAAAAGTGATCAATGACGAGCTTGAGGAATACTCACCCCTCGTGGGCACGCTGTCTGCTGCCAGGGCGGCTTCGAATCCCGATATTGTTGTAATTTCTGCAGATTCACCCTTTGTCACAAGCAATTTTTTTAACGTGCTATATGGTTATCTGAAAAAAATCGATGTGGATGGAGTGGTGCCTATATGGAATGATGGAAAAATAGAAGCTATACATGCTGCGTACAAAACGCCGTCAGTTTTGGCTGCATGTGAAAAGTTGATAAACTCAGGAAACTATGATGTTAAAGCACTGCCTTACGTGCTTGAAAAAGTTTACTTTCTACCATCTTTAGATTTGGAAAAAAGAGATAGATTATCACTTACCGATTTTGATAATCCAGCTGAGATCTTAGACAATCCTAAACTGAACTGATTTCCCCATCCTCAGTGGGGCCCTGCTTTCCCTGCAATGCGTCGAATAGGTAATTAAGAAATTGTGTTTCAGGGACTGCTCCAATAAATGTATAACTGCCATTTATTACTATATGGGGAACTGACATCACTCCGTACTCGTTTGCAATATCTTCAAATTCCAGCGCTTCTACCATGCTGCCATCAATATGATCGTTCACCATTGCAAACTGGTGAGCCATTCTTACAGCCCTTGGGCAGTATGGGCATGAGGGGGTAACGAACACCTGTATTTTAACGTCCTTATCCACCGAGCTTAGCTTGTTTACTGTAGAAGGAGCCAACCTTGTAGAATTCTTGCTTATATCAATCATATCATCCACAAAAGCGCTAAATTCATAACCGGCCGGCAAACCGTAAAAGTGAACTTTTGACGACTTGGCGCCTGATATGACCAGGGCTGGAGCCATCTCGACAGAATATTCCCCTCTCTTATCTGCGGCTTCATCGAAATCGTATACTTCATAGCTGATCCTCTGGTCCAGGCTGGATACCTCCTTCATCAACTCAACTATTTCATTGCAGTATTCGCAGTTATCCTTCTTTGTAAACGCAACAAGCTTTACATTTCCACCTAGCTTTTTTGCAAAGACGTCCTTTAATGTATTCTTATCTTCGTCAGATATTAAACTCATGCTTCTATCCCCAGCGCAGAAAGCACTTTAGCTTCAATTAACCTTTTTGGCATTGCACCTACAATCTGATCCACCAGCGATCCATTCTTAAATATAAGTAAGGTTGGGATACCCATTATTGAATATTCCATGGCAGTGCCCTGGTTTTCATCAACATTAAGTTTGCCAAACCAAATCTTGCCGGCATATTTTCCTGCAAGTTCTTCGACTATTGGCGATATCAGCCTGCACGGCTGGCACCACTCTGCCCAGCAGTCAATTACCACATTTTCATGCGTGGTCACAAACTGATTAAAGTCCAAATCAGTAACCGTAACTGGTTCGCTTGAAATGCTCGCCTGAGCCTTTCCTGAAATTAATCGCCTGAGCATCTGATCCTTTATTAAATTCTCCTCATTATCCGAACTCATGGACTGAAAAAAACGAATATATTTTTTAAGCGTTACTAAACATTTGTAAATTTCGTTTCATTAAATTCATCCATTTTTTTAAAAAGGAGGTTACAAGCTGTAAATCTCATATGCTTAAGCGCTGAAATATATGGACTTTCCTCAACAAAATTCCATAAATGAGATTGCCTTATAATATCGTTTTTGTGATTTATTACAATATGCTTTCAGTGTTCAAGCTCGGGTTTTACCCGGACGATGAACAAATGCAGATGAACCCAAACTGGAGGTCAGGGTATGGGAAGCTTTAGCGTGAGAGGATATCACTTCTGTTGGTCCCCCATAAAAATCATTTTAAACAGAAATCAATTTAAACGCGTAAATTGACTAATTGCTCAGGGGCCGTCGTCTAGCCTGGTCCAGGATACCAGCCTGGGGCGCTGGCGGTCCCGGGTTCAAATCCCGGCGGCCCCAATACTAAATCAGGCTATGTGTGAACTGACACCTGTTAAAACTGATCGCTCCATTGACAAGGTTCAAAGCAACGAATACTTTGCAGGCATTCCGGCTGAACTTTGGCCTCTCAAGGTGGTTCTTCAGCACCTTGACCTCTTTACGGCCATTCCCTCGTGCCGTTCATTTGTCTTCTTTCTGCAATTCTCTCGTTTTTGCTCAGGGATAGCATTACATGATTTTTAAAAATAGAAACTTA
>JBMFTE010000010.1:0-23456 GCA_049967195.1 Nitrososphaeria archaeon | reverse complement strand
ACAGATGATAACTCCTGAAGGCGTACGTTAACATGGTTAACGGAAACCATAACCTCGCACTAACCAACTCAGAAACGTTACCAGGGGTTCCTGGAATATTCAAAGGTGACCTTTCGCTTTCATTCTGTTTCAAGGCGCCATAATCATAAAGTGCCTCTTCCTTACGGGATAAAGCGGAATATGCATGGTTCACAAAAATACTATCACATAAATATTATAAGTGGCGGTTAATACATAATAAACATGGTCGATAAAGAACTTATTAAAACAAACCTGATAACCGTAAATGAAGAAAACACCGTATCACAGATACAGAATCTGTTTTCATATCAAAGAAATCTGATTGTGTTAAATGGTCAAAAATATGTTGGTATAATTACTGAAACATTGGCATACAGATTAAATGCGGATCTTTCTTCCACAAAGGTGAAAAACATTATGCAGATGGCACCGAAAATAACTGGAGAAGAATCAGCAGAACAAATAGCAAAATTGATGGTTGAAAGTGGGTTTAAGTTAATACCAGTGACCGATTCGAATGGCACATTTTACGGCGGCGTTATGGCGGACGACCTAATAAAATCTTTTTCAAATGATCTAAAAAAAATAAATGTAAAAACTGCAATGACCCCAAATCCGGTCAAAATAAATATTGAAGCAACGGTGGGACAGGGACTGGCTCTTATGAGAAAACAGGGAGTGGCAAGGTTACTTATAGTAGACGGAAATAAAATAGAAGGTATAGTTTCTTTGCACGATATTATCGAAAAAGTAATAAAATCAGGATTTAGGCAGAGAAGGGATAAAAGGTTAGGTGAATACAAATACATAGCTGACCAAAGCATAAAAAGCATAATGAGTGAAAACATCAAATTTCTAAATCATGACGCTAATGTTATGCAGGCATTCAGCATGATGGTTGAAAATTCCTTTTCGTCTGTCCCAATAATGGACCATGGACAGCTGGTGGGAATAGTCACTAAGGAAGATATACTTAAATTGATTGCAGCCCGTCTTGAACATGGGCCAACAGTTTTTGTCCAGATAAGCACAAAAAATGACATGCGGGGTATTGATTTTGATAAAGAGGTAATAAACAACAAGATAGAAATGCTAAAAAGAAAATACGCCAGATTTTTGGATAATTCCACAATTACATTCTATATACGCAGCAGCGAATTAAAGAGCAGGGGCAGAATTCACTTTGAAGTCAGGCTTCAGATTGTTGGTCCAAACTATAAAAATTCAATAGTGGGTGAGGGATGGGGGTTAAGGAGCGCTATAATAAATGCGGTGGTTAATTTAGAAAGGCTTCTACAAAGGGAAAAGGAAACTATGCCACGCACTAGCGAGGAATTTGTGAGACTTTTAAATCAAATCTTAGGATGAAAATGACCAGTTCTGTCCCGCTTTTCTCTTTAAAATAATCCTCTTCTGGTATTTGCCCTTTAACGTTAATCTTGGTGCTGAATTATGTCTTTCTCTACCCTGTAGCTTTGGCGTCTGACCCCTAACTTTTCCCGCTTTTGTTATACTGCCGTGTGTTGGCATGCTGGTAATAGCCACCGGGCTGTTAAATAAGCTTTTCTGGTAGTTTATTGTAATAGAATGTAATCAAGAAGCTATAATATTTCAATTTAACAAAGTAAATCACATTAACCTCAATTTGACAGCGGCTTTCCATAAAAAAGCTTATATTGCCTATTTTTATTACAAATTATTATGTCGTATGATTACGCAAGGATAAAACTGAAAATAGGTGTAAATGAGATAGAAGTGAGCGGGCAAAAACAGGATATAGAATTTCTGAGCACGCTAGCAATGAAGATGCTTGATCAAGCATCAAGTGTATCATATAACGTTCAAAATATACAGCACATAGATCAAAAGGAATCGGCTGCAAATACCGCCAACAACATTTATCCTACAGAAAATGAAAAAGCTAAAGATAAAATTGACCAGCTACCTCAGGTTTCGCTTGAACCTAATGGTTCTCTCCCAATAAATATACTCAGGCTCTTTTCTGTTGATTGGGGCAAAAGGCCTAGAAGGCTTGCTGAAGTAAAAGAAATTCTAGACAACTATGGCATGGTGTACCCCAAGCAGACTGTTGCCGTTACACTGCTAAGGCTTGCAAAAGAGGGCAAAATAAGAAGGTTTAAAAGCGAAAGGGGGGAATATGTATACGTAAGTTCGGCGACGGTGACTGTAAACCAATTGATTAAACAAGGTGAAATATAATATGAGTGAAAATGAGGTAAAGGTTGATGTAGAATACGGTTCACTGAAGGCTTCATTTACTGGTAACGCAAATTCAATATTTGAAGCTGTTAACAGATTTTTAGCCAAAAATTTGCCTGAATTGGATTTAGCCGAAAAAATACACTTGAAATATGATTCAAAGGATTTGATCGACAAGTTTGGGAATTATATAAGAATTACAGAAGAAGGGCCGCGTGTGGTTCTGGGAGAAGGCCTCAGTCTCAAACAGAAAATAGGTCTCCAGCTTGCAGCGGCTAAACTTTCATACCTGTTATCTTCAACGCAAACTCCGGGCCTAAGTATACAGGAAATATCATCTGATTTGGGTGTTTCATCAAAATCTGTAAGTTCAAGGCTGAGTGAGCTGGTTAAAGAGGGTCATGCTGAAAGGATTAGCAACGAAACAGGCAATCAATATACGGTGACTACGATGGGCATCATGTGGCTTTCCGATAACTTAAAACAAAAATCGTCACAGTGACTCCTTTTCAATTGGGCTGGATTTTATTAAATTTATTATTGCTGATCTGAGGCTTTCTGTGTTATAATCTTTTTTTGCTGAAATTTCGACCCAATTATTAATTTCATCATCTTGGAATTTATATGTTTCATTCCTTTTGTCAACCTTATTCAGGACTACTGTAACCCTTGACAAGGGCACACCCAGTTCCTTCAGCACGTTTATACTGGCCCTGTACTTCCTGTAAAATTCGACTTCAGGTAAACTGTAATCAGTTACCAGAAAAACAAGATCTGAATAGGTTATTTCTTCCAGTGTTGATTTAAATGAGTCAATCATGTAATGAGGAAGCCTTTCAATAAACCCTACCGTATCACTTATATAAGCACCATTTATCCCTTTAACCGACCTAAGTGTGGTTGTAAGCGTAGTAAAGTATTTCCCTGTTACTGGTTTTTCTTGGTTTGACATTAAATTAAATATTGTAGTTTTTCCTGCGCCTGTGTATCCTGCCAATGAAATCAGGAAGAAATTTCCTTCCTGCCTTTTTTTCATCTGTATCTCCTTCCTTGTTTTAAACTCATCGAGCTTTCTTGATATTTCCTGCATCTGCCTTCTTAGGCTCCTAACGTACTTATCAGCTTCATATGCACCATATCCAAACATTCCAGTTTGCTCACCCTGTCTCCTTATTCTAACCATATCCTTTACGCGGGGTATTTCATAAGTTAATTCTGCAAGCTTAACCTGAAGCTTTGCTTCTGCTGTTGCGGCCCGGTTCTCAAAAATATCCAGTATCAGCTTGTTCCTATCTATGACCCTAATTCCATCAAAAAACTTTGAAAGCTCATAAGCCTGAGACGCCTTTATATGTTCATCAACAAGGATAAAATCTGCATCTAGTTGCTGTATTTGTTCCTTTATGGAATTAGCTTTACCTGATGGCAGGCCCAGTTTTCCATTTCCAAATTTTTTTGAAGTAAATATTGCAATTGGTGAATAGCCAGCACTTAGCACAAGCTCCCAGGCTTCCTGCTTGCAGAATTCATTGGGATAAGTTATTATTGCCATGCGCTCATCCATTTTATTTCACTATCCGGGTATCTTTTTCCCTAATATTTACCGGCTCCAGAAAGCGGTTCCCTTTAAAAAGCCATAATCTAGCAACGTAACATACTCGGGCTGATCTTGGCAGCATCACATTCATTATAAAGTTATTTAAATTATGTCCGCTATTATATTTTCGGTAATTTTTATTAAATATCTTCCAAAAAATCATGTCAGTGCTGGTGGGCGTGTTAATTTTATTTTTAAAGAAGTTTCAAGCTTTCTTATTGTTTGATAATCGGGGATTATTTTTTGCTGCTCTATTTTTGCAAGCAATGATGGCTTGATTCCGCATTTTATTCCAAATTTATCCTGAGTTAAACCCATCCCTTCTCTAAGATTTCTTATTATCTGCCCATAATTGTCCACTATTTCATATTCCGGTATATCCTGATTAGTTTTTTTTACATTATCTGTATGCTTTTCTCTTACCGGTTTAACGGAATCAGCAGGTTTTCCGTACTTAGCGCAGCTTTCACACACAGTCATATACGCCCCTTCGATATAAATTCTGTACGGTTTACCTATTATGGTTTTACCACATAGTTCGCAAATCATTCGTAACAATTATCGAACCACCATCTTTAAACTTTTCTTAATTCCCATTAATCATTGCAAAGCCTTTGCCTGCGCCATTGAATTCATAAAGCTGCATCAAGACATATCTGCCCTATGCCGAATTTAATTTAAAAGTTTTTTAATCGTAAGATATAAGCTAATTGCGTTATGAAGTTTAATATTATGAAGTTCAGCAGCAGCGCCCTTAAAAATGGCGGTTATATCAAGGCAGCTGAAATTATGCGTGATAGATCTAAACAGTGTAATGCTGTGGGTGTAATTTCTTCTATAAAAGGATCGGTTGATTTGTTAAATGAAGCATCAAATCTTGCGGCAGCTGGTAAACTTGAAGATTCAACATCCAAAGTTAATATGCTATATGAGCAGTACCTTAAAGAGGTAAAAATTATAAAAAATGAGTCTGATAACAGACTTGAGGAATTGAAAGGGGAACTCCTCAATTTATTAAAAACAATATCAATTTTGGGAGAAATAACCCCATCGGTAAGGGATCGTATAATTTCCTATGCCGAGTTGTTTTCTTTGGAAGTATTGGGAGTAACTGCGAAATCGATGGGGATCGCCGCAGATGTTAGAAGCGGAGGAAACTGGGGCATAATTACAGATGATGAATATGGATCAGCTAACCCGCTTTATAATTCGTCCTACCAGGCAATAAAAAACGCTGTAAATCAGGCCGAGGAAAATAGGGTGTTTGTAGTTGGAGGGCTGACAGGAAAAACAAGAGACGGCAGGGTCACTTACATGGGGAAGGGGAGTTCCGATATGGTGGCAGCAACCTTCGCGGTAAGTCTAAATGCAGATACCCTAGAAGTTTGGAGCAATGTAGACGGTTTAATGACTGCCGATCCGCGCTTTATATCAAGCGCCAAACCAATTTCACGCCTTTCATATAGTGAAGCAAGGGAGTTGCTGTCATTTAATTCTGAGCTTTTCGCTCCAGTTAGCCTTGACTTGTTGTCAAAGCAGGGAATTAAAATCAATATAAAAAATATAAATGACAAAAGTTTTCCCGGCACATTAGTGGCCCAGGATTCCCAAATATCACCTAACGTAGCCAAAGCCGTCGCATACATAGACCAAATATCCATAATAACTCTTGAGGGGGTTAACATACAAAAACTTGTGCCCAGAATTCTGGCCAGAATGATCGATCATGGAATAGAAATAAGAATGATGTCTCTGAGTGCATCAGCCACGGAGTTAAGCATCATAGTGCCATATAATACGCTAAACAAATGTAAAAGCATAATAGAATTTGAATTCCTTGGAAAGGATATAAATGATTATCATGTCGTGGACAGCGCCTGCGCAATTTCAATTGTTGGCGAAGGCATGAAAGGTACACCGGGGGTAGCTGCTAAACTTTTTAACTCCGTAGCGCGTAATTCAATAAACGTACTGATGATAACCCAAGGTTCTAGTGAGCTAAACATTGGATTTGTGGTAGATTCTTCATCATGTATCAAAGCCTTGAAATCAGTGCATTCAGAGTTTATTGAGTCAGGCTGAAATTTTTAGGTTAAACCTGTCAAATTGAAACTGAATGAAACCTTTCTTCCAAAGTTCCCCCATAAAATTTTCCAACAATGGGCATTTTGTACCCGCACTTTAAGCATCTGTTATTTTCGTCCAAATTCCAACCCAAAATTTCAAATCCATTACGTTTAATTAATTCTGCGCCGCATTTTGGGCAGTAAGTATTCTCATATCTGTTACCCGGCACATTTCCAATATATACAAAGTTGAGCCCCCGTTCTTTGGCTACCCTGTAATGTCTTTCAAGGTCAGCTACTGAAGTAGGTGGGAGCCAGTCCATTTTGTAATCCGGGTGGAACCTTAAAAAATGCAATGGCACATCAGGGCCAAGGTTATCGACAATCCACTTACTGAGTTTTACGGCGTCTTCAAGCTGATTTCCAACCTGAGGAACTACCAAGTCCGTTATTTCAACATGAATACCGTATCTGTGAAGCTCCAAAATAGTTTCAAATATTGGCTCCGGGTCAGGAACTGCAGCGTATTTTCTGAGAAAATCCTTATTGCCATTCCCTTTTATATCTACTGTTATTGCATCAAGAAATGTCTTCATCATATCTGTTCCCCTGTCTGTGGCATATCCGTTGCTTACAAAAACACTGAACAGCCCTTTATTTTTAGCAACAGTGGCGGCGTCTCTTGCGTATTCAAGGTAAATAAGAGGTTCATTATAGGTAAAGGCAAGACCTTCCGCACCGTATTTTACAGCTAGTTCTGCAAGCCTTTCCGGCGGCATCTCAATTCCAGAAACTTTCTTTCTCTGGCTTAGGTCATAATTCTGGCAGTAGAGGCACATCCATGAGCAACCCGTCGTGCCCATGCTTAATACCTTGCTACCAGGGTTAAAATGCATCAGCGGCTTTTTTTCTATAGGGTCCATGTGTATAGCCTCAATGGTACCATAGTTCAAAAGATACAAACTACCATCGACGGATTTCCTTACGCCACAGAAACCAGTTTGATCATTTTTTAAATGGCATTTTCTGGCGCAGGCGGTGCAAACTACTCTATCATCAACCACTTGAAAAAGCTCAGCTTTTTTTATCAATAAATGATTATGCTTATTGGCGCAATATAGATTTTGCTCAAATTTAATTATTAGGATTTATCATCTGGGTTATTATTGACGCTAAATCCGGGTCAAGCCTGTCTATATTACCTAGATCTACTCCTATTGTACTCTTTACAAGCTCAATATCAGAGTCTATTGCGGCTGCGCGCCTTAAAATTTCCTTGGCAGTATTATCATTACACCTCTGGTAGTGGACCATTGCAGCACAAAATTGTATTGAAGCTCTTATGCTATCCTTTATTTTTTGGTTTTTTTCGCTTTTCCAGCGCTCTTCAAGCGATTCATGAGCTTCCCAAAACCTTCCTTGAATCAGATATGACCTGTAATCAGAATTAACTTCCTTATTGACATCTACTATTTCAATTAATTTTTCGTTTAGGTCAGCGCTTATTTTATATGCATCTCCTACATCATCAGAAAATAAATCAACTTCAATGTGATTTGCATCAACCCTTACGTCGTTTATGCTGGTAATGCGGTATTTTAATTTCTCCTTAATGGCTTTTGCCTTGCACCTGCTTTTTTTATTTTGATTTTCAAATATAAGAAGAAGTCTCAATTTTATGCTTCAACCCCAAATATCATTTATACCTGAAAATTTTATCCAATTAAGCATCATGGTTCAATCATGTAACTCCGGGCTTCATTTAATGTCAGATTTTTAAAGGACATAATGGTCAGCCAGAATATTTTATTAACATTTTATGGTGGTATGTTTACCGGGCTCTGCTTTTTAACGTCAATTATTTGGAATGATTCAAATTTTTCAATCCCATTTACGCTTGTTACCCTTTTCATTTTCTCCAGCATATCCTTGTTATCCTTTGCCTCTATCATGATGATCATATCATAAGAACCCACGGTTAAAAATACGTTTGTTACATATTCCTCTTTACTTATAATCTTTGCAAGCTCGTCAACGTCGTAACCTGGCTTTACCTTTGTACCTATAACATACATATATATGTTCAACAGGTTGGAGTTAAGCAACGGCACAAAAGACAAAATTATCCCGCTATCTATCATTCTATTGATCCTCTTGCTTACAGTTGAAGTAGATAAGTTAAGATAATTGGCTATCTTTCTGTAGGATAGCCTGCAATCCCCTGTAAGGCATCGAAGAATTTTTGAATCTACCTCATCGATTTCTTCCATAATCATTATAATAATAAATGCCCCTTTTATATTTTTGTTATCTTTTTTAAAAATCTTTGACGGTATACGGTAGGGACGTCTCTCCTTGCCTGGAACATGTTTCACTTTTTACTGCCAAATATATTATGTTTTTCAAGCAGGTTGTCCGTTTGAGCGTGCAGTTCGTTTAATGAAATGTCCTCATTCACTATCATTAAATCTGAAAGTGCAATTACCGTGCCTATCCCAAGTTCTATTTCCAATTTATCTCTTTCCTTAAAGTCTTCTATTTTGTGCGGGTCATCCGTTCTTCCTCTTTTTGATAAAAATTCATATCTTCTGGCTTGACTGGCATGAACGGCTAGCAGTATAACTTTAAAGTGGCTGGAAAATAGTTCAACCTCATGCATTGACCTTATGCCGTCGATTATCACGTTTTCCAGATTCATTTTTATCATTTTTTCCAGTGTAAGCTTTGCCACAATATCCTTGCCACCAGTTTCCCTTAATTTTCTGACCACCATCTTTTGCCCTTCTTTTCCTGCGCTATAACCCATTTCTTTCGCTTTTTCCCTTATTATGTCTCCCATTGCAAGGTCCTTAATCCCCCTAGATGAAATGTGCTTGGCAATTGTAGTTTTTCCTGCTCCAGGCATACCTGTTATTCCCAGAATTATCCGGTCGCTCAACCCTAAGCCTACTTTGATTGACTGTATTTTAACCCTGCGCTTATGTTCCGAATTGATATACCTTTTTAACCTAAAGAATTCCTGATTTCAGCCATTTCTGATATGGCCCTTTTCACTTCTGTATCCATTTTTTCAATTAATGCAGTTAGCGCAAGGCTTGAAAACAATCTGTGCTTCACTGTATCATACTGATGGTTAGGCACCTTGACATCAATTTGGTTTTCCATGAATAAAACGTCCTCCTTTACAAGTTCAATTGCCCTTTCATCTAGGTTAAAGCCGTTTTTCAGCATCTCCAGCGAATCCATGTTAAGGTATTTTGATGCCTCTTTGAGGTCTTCCTTGAAATACTTATACCTTTCAGCCAGGAAGTTCCACTCCTGTTCATCCAGATTTCCGAGTGACGCCAAACCGATTATTTCAGGTGGAATCCCTATTGTATATAGAGAGGCAACAAACGTTATGGCGCGGGGCAATGTCACATTTCCTGTGCTTCTTGAATAACCGAAAAGCCCTATGTGAAGTTTTCTGGCTCTCCTCCTTGGAACAAAATCCGCTACTTCATTTATTATAGGTGCGAGACCCTCAATCTCTTTCTGATATCTTTCCCTATAAACTGTAACGATCTTTTTTAGAATTTGTTTTTCATGATCAGAAAATGATTCTGGGTCAACAGCCTTGCTCATATTAAGGTACCTGATCGCATCTTTTACTTCCTCCTTGGGATAGTCGTACCTGAATGCCGATTGCGCGGTAAATGTCCAAACCCCCTTGTACTCTTCCATGCAATTCTTTACATTACGTGGATTGAAGTGGCCCCTGAATGGCAACGATCCAACGCCTATTATTGGGTAAATGTCGATGTTAAATTTTACTGAAAGTTCCTTTAAATCAGATAGCGCATATTTTGAAAGCAAAACTGCAGGAAGCATGCCATAATTCATAGCGGGATCTGAGCGGGCTATGAATGCCCTAAGATAGGGGACGTTAAACACCGAAATGTATTTGCCAACTATGGTTTTTATATTTAACATTGAATCCATGTCTTCTATCAACGGAATTATCTCTATTTTTTTCGGCCTGAATTCTCCAATCAGGCCTTTTACTGAGATATTCTCAGTAAGCATCGTGTCTTCCTTATTTACAACGGCCTTTTCATAATAGTTTGCCAGGGCAATCAATTCCTCGCTGCTTGTCGTAAAAGGTAGTATGACTTCAAAAACAGGTGTAGTTACAGACTCACCATAAAACTTCTCCGCCACATCGTATGTTATCGGTATACTTTCCAGGGTTTCGGCAAACACCTTTCTATCAGCACCTTCGATTGAGGGATTAGGGACCCTGTATGTGAGATACTGGTCCTTTCCTAAAATATTGTCCCTGAAATGCTCTGGATAATCAGTAAAAAGCTTTCTTACAACGTGAGTGTCAACGTCCTTGCCTTCCGCATCCCACATTACCTCTTCCACTCCGAATTCCGAATATGAAATATATGCTTCATAAACCTCATCGTCACTGGCAATTATTTCTGTACCCCTGACCCAATTTGGCACTCTAGCATTATCAGGGTGCTGCGTTGCCATGCTTCTTGGAATTAACCTCATTGAAGCAATGCTTCCATGGCACGATTTAAAAATGTGTCGACAAAGCTTAAAAATATTGCCGCTGATAGTCCGTAAAAATGTTTACCGTATATTACCACCCAGCATGCTACACAAGTTACAGCCTGCTTAAGGCACTAAGCAACAATGATATGATCAAATCGATAAGGCCTGTTGACATGTCTGTAAATTATTATCTGGCAATTAGCAGGCAAATTTTAACCGTGCCATTAATTGAAAACAACGGAGAGCAAATTTACGGCGGCCCCATAGATATCGAAAAGGCATTGATTTTAATATCAAATGGAACCGTTTCTTTAAACGTTGAAAATGTCAGAGAAGCGCTTTTATTGGCAATTTCCGACAGCGCGGCAATTTCTTCAATTTTATATTCCTATGGCAGTGTCAAACCGCTGAGGGAGTTTTATAGATTTTTAAATAGTTCCACAGGCATAGCGCTTGATGAAATGCAAAAAGAAAAGATTAAAGAAATTTATAAAATTATTGACGAAGACAGCCAACTTTATGACGAAATCGAAAGAAAAATGATAGCGACGCTTGCATATAACAAAGTAAGAGAAGCTATTTATATGAATATAAACGATCAGTCTCCGGAATCATTCATAACATGGTTTGTATCAAAAGCTAGCATTGGCAGAGCCGGTGTGCCTTTCCAAAATACAGATGAAATAAAGCGGAAGGCATTGAAAATATATGACTATTATGCAGAAAGAAAGGAAAGGATAAATGAAAAATTACAAAGGGAAATTCAGGAAATTAGAAGCGGCATAACCGGCATCATTCGAAACTCTTAGTGCCCCATTTTTCAAGAGCCGCCTTAAGTTCCTTGCTTTTTTCTGCATATTCTTGGAGGGGAATCTTTTTCTGCCAAGCATCTATTGCATCCCTTGCAGCCTTGGCTCCCGCCCTGGCCCCAAGAGGATTACCAAGCACCCCCCCACCAATTTGGACAGCAATATCTGGCCCCATATAATCAAGTAATGCCGGAATTAAACCTGGATGTAGCCCGCCCGAGCTTACTGGAGTAACTGGCTTGAGGCCGTACCATTTTTGTGAAAAGTAAATATCTTCCTGAGGAACATCTTCAAGCGTTATGGCTTCCTTGTGCCTGATCACTTCACTCTTTGTTCCTTCCATCTTTCCGACACCTGTTCCTATGTGAAGCAGGTCAACCCCAATTAGCCTTGATATCTTTGCAAGGACCAACATTGTTGCCCCGTGATCAGGTATTTTGTCGAATGCCGCATGGAACGCCCTGTGCGCATGGATTGCCAAACCAAGGTCTTCTGCAACTTCCCTCATAGTTTGGAGGGCTGCCCATCCCACTGTAAGAATATCTATCATTATAAACTCCCCGCCGTAGTCCTTTACCAGTTTTGCCCTTCTTTTCATTTCTTCTGTCTCTGCCGTTACATTTATCAGGGCACTTTTTCTTTCCCCTGTTTCCTTCTCGGCGCGGTCCCTGTATTTTAAAACTTCCCTGACCCTGTCTTCAAATTTGTTAAATGGCTGACTTGTAAGGTTTTCATCGTCTTTTAGCAGGTCCTCTCCTCCAACCCATATTTCATAACCTATTTTTGCATGAGCCTCCGCGCTTGGGCTTAATTTTGGCTTTGGCACGGTAGCCAAAATCGGTCTTCCGTTAACCTTTAGTATTTTTTGAACCCCCTTCAGCCCAAATCCAGGACCCTTGAAACTTTTTACGTATTCCTGGGGAAATCTTATATCCATGATTCTTAATCTTGATACTGCTTTCATCCCGTAAATATTCCCGAATACTGACGAAAATAGCTGCGGTATGCTTCCAAGTTCAAATAATTCAAGCGGATATGTAACCGAAACTAGGTCCCCTGATATCCTGTATGCTTTGGCCATTCTATTGATGGTGTCAGGCGTTAAAGTGGACAAAGTTGTCCACGTTCCCACGCTGCTTTCGCTCGCTATTCTTCCAGCCGCCTCCTCAATGCTAAACCCCTTAGCCGGGGTAACCTTGAAAAGCAGCTGTATTTCATCATTTCGCGGTTCCCTTTTGCTGTCTACAAAGTCCAAGTACCAATCGACTTTTTCTTCACTCATGCAATTATATTCACAACAAGAGTATTTATATGTTTTACATTTTTTTTCAAAACAATAGAGATGCTTTAATATTCGGCTTTTTCTTGAACAATAATGAAATGCAGCCTATGTGATAAGAAAGCCGTGCGGGAAATACCTTACATGAAGCTGTTTTTGTGCAGGGAACATTTTATTAACTGGTTCAATCAGCGGTTCATTAAAGATTCCAAAAAGTACAAGCTGTTCGAAAACTCAAAAAAGGTGGCAGTTGCGGTTTCAGGCGGAAAGGACAGCACTACGCTGCTTCACCTGCTCAATGACGCATCAAAACAGCTGAACTTTGAAATTGTCGGGCTTACCATTGACCTTGGGATAGACAACGGTACAGGATATTCGAGGAAAAGTGTTGAAATAGCAGTCAAGAACTTTAACATGGCTCAGGTAAAATATAAAGTAATAGACCTTAACAAAGAGTATAATTTTAACATTGACAAGGCAAAATATGGCACGAACAGGCCTGCATGCAGTGTATGCGGGCTGTCTAAAAGATACATTCTTAATGCCGCAGCCGAAGAAATGGATGCTGATACTCTAGCTACCGGGCACAATCTAGATGATATGGCGCAATTCATATTTTCAGGTTATATATACGGCAACCTTGAAAGCCTTGCCAGAAATTCCCTGATAAATCCTCCTGAAAGGGGTTATCGAATAAAGAAGGTTAAACCGCTTTTCTTTACACCTGAAAGTGAAATACTGCATTATGCTATTTTAATGGGATTTCCATTTATTTACGACCCATGTCCATATTCTTCAGAATTTGGGTCAGTAGCTCAAGAAAGGATAGGCGACATGCTGAAAAACATGGAAGCAAAAATGCCCGGCATAATGATGAATCTGGCCAAAACATTTGAACAGCAGATAAGGCCTGCACTCCATGATATATATTCAAGAAATGAAGATGTTGGTAAATGTAAGCTGTGCGGCCGGCCAACTTCTAAGGGCAGGGAAATATGCTCATTTTGCTCTATAAAAAATAAATTAACCAATCAGCCAATTGATTTTAAAAAATCTGACAACTCATTATTAAACTTCAATGGTTCCTCAAGATAGCAGGGATGTATTTTGCCTATTATTGCCAACCTGGAATTAGTCAGATGTTTCATGATTATCTGGTAATTTTCCTTTGGTGATATGTTATCCTCACTCCCCCAAATTAACAGAGCCGGCAACTGCTTTATACTCTTAAGCATATCTTCATACATCCATACGCTTACTGCGCCAACAAGAACTAATCCAATTACCCTTTGCGGATATTTAATTGAAAATGCTAATGCCTCTCTTCCGCCCAGCGACGCTCCAGCAATCACAGCCTTCTCTATGCCAAGTTTTTCAAAAAACCTGTCAAGGAATGACGCCACAGTATCATATCCATTGCGTTCAGTTTTCCCATAGCCTGGCATGTCTACAGATATCGGTCTCCACCCGGACTTGGCAATTGCGTCCATAGTCCCTGTTTTAACCCATATTTCAGCGCTAAAAGAAGCCCCATGCAGAATGACAACCGGTTTTCCAGTGCCCTCTTCAAAGTATCTTACATTGTGGCCATCAATGTCGAGATTTACTTCCTTGCTCATGGTGAAAAATACATCTCCAGCATTGGACTGGAAATTCCTGTGATTTTAATATATTCATCTATGCCGAATGACGTTATGCTTTCTAATATGCCATCAATGCTCTCCAGGCTGTCATTTAATCTGTAAAATATCGTTTTTTCTTCGCTCATATTATGTTCAGAGAGTATTTTCCAATATACTGGAATCCTCCTCTTCAGCATATCCTCATCATTGCCATTTATCCACTTTACTATGTTGTTACCAAGCGTTTCAATTAATTTATGATCCGCACTTATCCTGTCGATGTTTTTTACCAAATCAGTATCATTGGGATTAGAAGCCTTAATCTTTGGGAAAACGTAAAGGTCTTCCACCCTTGCATGGTGGTTAATGACAAAATCATTTATCTTTTTAAACTCTATTCGCTGATATCCGTTTTCCCATTCAGATTTAAGCACTCTAAGTGCCGAATGTTCGTAAAGCAACAGATCAACAGGTTCCATGGTTAAGCTTTATTAAACCATGTGTAAAACTATTATGGAAAAAATGGTCAGCATTGGGATTATAGGTGCAGGGATATGGGGGTCAAACCATGCAAGCGCACTTAGCGGCCTCGGGGCACTGTGCTGCATTTATGATGTTGATATCGGAAGGGCAAAAAGTATCGCGGAACGGCACAATGTAAAAGCGTTAAAAGAACTTGATGACATGCTGGAATCAAATGTAGATGGGATAGTTCTAGCTACACCAGCAGCAACTCATTCACAGATTGCCGTAAAAATTTTAAAAGCTGGAAAGGGCGTACTTATTGAAAAGCCTCTGGCCATCAACATTGATCAGGCACTTGCCATAAAAAATGCGATGGATGTTAAGAGCAGGCTTGCAGTTGGTTATGAAGAAAGGTTTAACCCGGCTGTTATATCATTGATTGACTGCCTTAAGCGCAAAGATGGAATATCACTTACTATCTACAGGGTTGGAAGTCGTCCTGAAAGAATTAGGGATGTAGGGGTTGTCCTAGATACTATGATTCACGATATCAATATAGCAAACTATATTTTTGGTCCGCTTAAAGTATCAAACGTGTGGAGTGAAAAGGATAAAGATGGAAGGGAAATTTTCGTAACTGCTACGCTTGAGGGCAAAGCTGGCACTGCATATCTTGTAGCTTCATGGAAATCTAGGGAAAGGCTACGGATGGGAATAGGCGCAAGCCCTGATGCTGTAGCATCCTCTAATTTTATAACACAACAGTCAACGTGTCTGACCGGTGGTAAGGAACTGGCAGAGAGCAGGAACAAAGTTGATTTGCTTAAGGCTGAAGACGAAGCCTTTATCGAGTACCTTAAAGGCCGGGGCAAATTCCCTGCGGGCATTGATGATGCTTTGGCAGACATGGACCTGGCACTTAAAATATTAGATAAAATCGGAGTCAGCAGCAAATGAAGCCCTCAAGGAAAAACGTCAAGGTTAGAGCCTACAGCAGTTCAGCCAATCTTTCTGCAGGATTTGATACAGCTGCGGTCGCGCTGGACGCATTTTACGACGATGTTGAAATAACCTATAACGGAGGCAATAGAATAAACAGTACTGTAACCGGGATTGGTGACGTTCCTGTTGAGAACACCACTACTATAGCAGTTAAGGAGGTGTTTGAAAGGACTGGTACCGATTTTGGAGTAGATATAAAACTCATAAAGGGGATACCGGCTGGCAAGGGCCTTGGATCAAGCGGCGCTTCAGCAGCGGCTGGTGCGTTTGCCGCCAACCTGATGATAAATTCAAGGCTAAGTATATATGACCTGGTGGACATAGCAGCCAAAGCGGAAGGCGCATTTTCAGGAACACCCCATGCTGATAATGTTTCAGCAAGCCTCCTTGGCGGGTTTTCATTTGTATATTCTAAAAATCCATTTAATGCGTTTTCAATATATAGAAATATGGGATTCTACATAGCGCTTCCGGATATCGAAATCAACGAGTCTAAAACAAAAAAGGCAAGGGAGTCGCTAGGCCAGCCGGTAGCTTTTGAACAGTATGTAAACGAGAAGTATGCGCTCATAAAGCTCATTAAGGGTGTTTTATATGGGGATTATGCAGACATTGCAGCCGCAATCAATGAAAATAGTTATCACCAGAAAATAAGGGCAAAAGCATCGCTGGTTCCATTTTTTGATGAGATAAAAACAGAACTCATAAACAGCGGCGCTGATGGGGTTTGTCTAAGTGGCGCTGGCCCGTCGCTTTTGATTTTATCGTCAAATGAAAATTTTGAAAATATAATAACAAAAATTTATGATAAATTTAACATAAGGGTAATTGTAAAAAAAGCTGAAGTTGCAAACGGTGTTTATGAAATCATTTGAGCGGAACATACAGTGAGCTTCTGCTTGCACCTATACCCGGTGTTCCATGGACAACTTTCTTTATTGGTGATACATACTCCCCAATATAGTGCCCTATCATCTCTGGTTTTATTTCTATTTGAATAAATTCTTTACCCGTGTATACGGAAATTTTTTTACCGATCATAAAGGGTAAAATTACTGTATCACGGTCATGTGTTTTTGTTGTTTCCCTTTGCTGTTTAAGCTTCTCAAAAAGAACTTTTTTTCCTGGATTCATTTCAGAACCAAGCCTGTTTAAGCTTCTTCTTGCTCTGGAAGGAAGTATCTGGAAAAGCTGATCATACGGCATATTAATCAAATCATTCGCTGTATATCCGCGGTATTTGAATTCTCTCGGCATTAGGATCCTCTCTTTAATATGTTAAATAAAAATCTTTCTGTCATGCTCACTTACCCCTGCCTGTTTTTCTTGCTGCAATGTTGCCGACTTTCCTTCCGGGTGGCGTTAGCCTTGAAACAGTTGTCGCTTTACCTGGATGCTGGTGCCTTCCTCCGCCATGCGGGTGATAAACTGCTGACATGGCAATCCCTCTTACCCTTGGATACTTTCTTCCCCTTGCTCTCATTGTAGCCTTATGCATTGCTGCCTTGAGTATGGGTTTTTCATTCACTCCGCCCCCTGCCACTATTCCAACAGTGGCTCTGACTGTTGACGGAAGCATGATCTTTTTCCCCGATGGCATTTTAATGCTTGTCCATCCTGATTCATGACCCATTATTATGGCGTAGTCCCCAGCACTTTTAACGTATTTGCCACCATCATTTAGTACTTTTTCAATATTATAAACAAGACTCCCTTCAGGCAAATTGCCAATCGGAATTATGTTACCATCATTCACAGGTGCGTCAGGTCCAATGTATATTTTTCTGCCTTCCTCTAATCCTTTTACTGCCGGTAAATAGTATGTATTGCCCTGCCCATATACAACCATCAATGGAGCAAGCCTTCCACTTTCATGTATTATGTTCCTTACTTTATATTCAACAGTCTTGGAGGGATCAGTTATAGGGTATCGTGTTGAACTCACCTTGGCAGTTTTTCTAGATCTGAATTGGGGTGTTCCTCTTCCCCTTCTTTGAGTTAAAATATGCTTTCCCATTTTAAATCACACTTAATTTTGTGGCCAATTCGCTAGCCAAATTCTGTGGTGCAAGCTTAGCATAAGCCTTTTTACCCTTTATACCGCTCAACACATTTACACTGACAACATGAACATCATATAACAATTCAATTGCCTCCTTTATTTGTCGCTTATTAGCATTGCTGTCAACTATAAAAGCCAGCTTGTTCTCTTTTGAAATAAGATCGACGCTCTTTTCAGTTTTATAGACTCCTTTTATTATGTTATGGGCCATGTTAATGTCCATATACACTCACCCCATCAAACCTTTTTGCCAGAACCTTTAATGATGCCTTGGTATAGATTGTAAGCCTTCCTGGCACTCCTCCCGGAGCCAGATGCAGAACACTTATGTCACTTGCAGTAATAGCCTGAATGCCAGCTATATTGTTGGCGGCCTTGTACAAACTATTTCTGGAAGAAGTGACTATAAGGGGGCCTGCACCCTTTTCTTTTACCCTTTCGAGTTCTGTGTTTAACTTCAGTTTTAAAAACACTTGCATTATATCTTTTGTCTTGGATAATGATTCAAATTCGTCTACTAAAACAATTGGAACTTGTATGCTTGGATCTATTTTATGACCCCTTGAGTTTACCATATCTGCATTAGCGGTTGCAGCCAGCGCTGACATTGTAGCTGAAATCCTTTCTCTTTTATTTATTTTTTTATACACTACCTTTAATGAAGTCGGAGGATGGGTTAGCCTTCCCTTTACTACACCTGCAACCCCCCCGGCCTGTCCAGCCCTTCTAGTTCCTGCACCTTTGATCCTTGCTATTCTTGACATACCGTGCCCGGTGTTCCACGACTGAGCACTCACCTTCATTCCTGCCATAGGATCCCGGCCCTGAGGTTGCAGATTGTGGGTGTACATTATCCAAAATGCCCTGTTTATTAGAACAGGGTTAACCCTTGATTCGAATATCTCTGGAAGTTCAGTTTTTCTACCTTTGTTTCCTTCCAAATCATATACTTGAGCTTTCATATTTTAACACCATTTACACTTAAATTAATTATTGAAGGCATTTTTGCCTGGGTCTTTATCCTTACTGCTTTTCTTATTATAAGAGGCCTTCCGACAGGCCCGGGCACTGTGCCCTTAACCAGCAAATAGTTGCCCTTTACTGTCTTGGTTGTAAGCTGAATTCCGGGCTCCTTTGAAATGCCCATTATCCTTAAGTTGTATATTGTTCTCCTGTGATATCCCATTTGCCCAGCTCTTGGTACAGTATACATTACAGATGCAGGATGCCATGGACCAATGGTGCCCACAGCCCTGACGCTTTTTCTAGATTTATGCTGTTTCCTTTTTATACCAAACCTCTTTACCGGTCCCTGAAACCCCCTGCCTTTGGTAGTTCCAACTATATCCACATAGCTCCATTTTGATAAAACTTCTTTTTGGTCAAATGGTTGCCCGATGTACTTTTTTATAAATTCAGCCTTTTCTTCGTTATTTTTTCCCATAACCGGGATTTCAATTTCAAACGGTTTTTTCTGTGAGAAACCTGAATCCTTAGGGACAATCTGTACTATTGCTCTTATTTCAGAAGCGTCCTTGATATCTGCATCCTGACCGAGTTTTCCAGTGTTTCTAAGATATCCGTCAATTTTCTTGTAAATTTTTGCATCAGCCACTTTAACTTGAGGAAACGCAACAACTGTATAAGAAACAAAAAGCGGTTTTCCAAAATTTGGACTCCCGCTCCTATCATCCACAATTAAAGCATGACCCATTCCCGCTTTGAACCCAACCACTGCTGCTAACCCAAGGCTACTGTCTTCGCTAACGTATCTTATCCTAGGCAAAGCATGAGATGTCCTCACCCTTGGATAAAATGCTAGAGACCCTCTATGTGGCGCATGATGCTTTCTATGGCCTATAAGCCTTCACCTTCCCAACACTTGTTTTAAGTGTTAATAAATATTTATGTTTCAATTTACTGATCTCTTTTCTTTAAATTATTAACGCATGGCAGCCACAAACATACAATGAAGCTTACAGACGACAAGATACGCTGGATTATCAGAAGAAAGGTTAACGGCAGCCTGACTACAGCACAAATAGCTGAACTGCAGGGGGTGGACCAGTCACGTGTTAGACTATATAATATAATTTTCTTTATTCAAGTGTTATATGAGGCAATTTATCTACTATATGAAGGTCGGAACTTCCCTGCTCTCTTGCTCAGTACTACATAATTTTTAAGAATAGAAATATAATGGTGATCCATTGCTTAAAAGCGATGGTGTTGTAATATATAAAATGCGACTCAGACAAATGCCTTGCTATCACAGCTCATGATAACTCTGAGTCATCACAGTCGCTGGCCTGTATATTATAATCAAACTTAATTAATTTACTGATCTTTCAAAAATCATATAATGCTATCCCTGAGCAAAAATGGGAGAGTTGCAGAAAGCAGAAAGAAGACAAGGGAAAGGCACGAAGGGATGACCGTAAAGAGGTCAAGGTGCTGAAGAACCACCTTGGGGCATCAGTTCCCATGCTGGAATACCTATTCCGTACGTGGCTGCGAGCCTTATCGATGAAGCGACAGGTTTTAACTGGTAGTTCACATATCATTTGATTTCTTGGGCTTCTTTGATGTGATCCAAAACTGTATCTATCATACCTTTGATATTTTTTAGTTGCAATATTAGGTTATCAAGTTCCTGCCTTCCACTATCGGTAATGATATATCTTTCAGATGATACAGAATAAATTAACCCTCGCATTTTAAGTCTTTCAAGTAGAGGGTAAACAGATCCAGGGCTTGGTTTCCAAGCGCCGCCCGTAATTTTACTGGCAAAGTCAATCAGGTCTTTTCCGGTAAATGGATACTTGGATGAAAGATATAGCGCACAGGCTTCAAGGAGGCCTTTTGGATTTTTTGCTTTTGCCATTATCTATTATTTTTAAATCTGGTAAATAAACATAATGACCGCGTTGTTGTCCCATACTAAAAACTGTTGGTGAACTAGCTCAAGCAGCCGTTTTATTGACAAAATGGATGCTGTTTTATCATTATTAAAGATTAAAAAAATTGCAAAATATTGCCAGCCTGCATGAACCAGAAGGCCTGCATAATATTGTTCAAATAGCTTTTTAAATAAACTGGGTTAAATAATATGCATGAAAGCTATGGTTCTCCATAACGTTGGAAAAATAGAATCTAACCCTCTTAAATACGAAGAATACCAATTACCTTCGCCCTCCACGGGTGAAATACTTGTAAAGATTATATCAACTGGGGTTTGCCATTCTAACCTTCATATGATAGAGGGTGACTGGGTGCAGTACGGGATACCGGCAAAGTTACCCATAATTCCCGGCCATGAAATAATAGGGAAAATTGCAGAGTTAGGAGAGGGGGTGGATAACTTGAATGTAGGTCAGTATGTGGGCCTATCACCATTATGGAATAGTTGTGGAAAGTGCGAATACTGTTTAACCGGCAACGAGCATATATGCAATAATGCACAGATTACAGGGGAAACTGTAGATGGAGGTTATGCAGAATACATCATTGCAAAAGCCAATTATGTATATAACATACCTGAAGGAGTAGACCCACAATCAGATGCGCCATTGTTCTGTCCCGGCGTAACAGCTTACAGGGCTTCAAAACTGGCTGAGCTTGGCCCTGAAAGCAAAGTATTTGTGATAGGAATAGGTGGCGTGGGACATGTAGCAATTCAGACTTCTAAATTGTTTGGCGCCCATGTGGTTGCTGTATCAACCAGTAATGAACATGCCCAACTTGCAAGGGAGATGGGGGCAGACGATGTAATAATAACAAACAGGAACTATGATAACCTTGAAAAATATCATGAAAGCGCCAGTTCGGTAATTGTATTTTCACCATCGCAAAAAGCCATCGACGCTTCAGTTAAACTGGTAAAAAAGAGGGGGACGCTTGTAATGGGTGTTTTTGGTGATCTACATGATTTCAGGTTTGTAAAGGAAATTAAGGTCAGGGGGTCGGTGATTGGGCCCCGCAGCGACATGAATGATGTTCTAAATCTAGCATCAAAGGGGAAAATAAAGCTTAAAACTTCAAGGTTTAAAATGAGCGAAGCCAATGAAGTTTTAAAGATGTTGAAGGATGGAAAGATAGTTGGGCGGGCAGTACTTTTACCCTAATAAATGGGATATAAACTCCTATTTTGAGATAGTTAACCAACTTGGGTTGGATATCGGCAAGGATTATATGAGTTCATCTTACCTTAACAGGCTTATGGACAGAAAACCCGTAATAGCACTAGAAAAAATTATAAGCAAATATAAAGGCAAGAAAATTCTGGTTTTGGGCGCTGGCCCTTCTCTCGAAGCTGACCTGGAATCTTTAATGGTAAACTCTATTTTGGAGAATTTTATAACAGTAGCTGCTGATGGAGCTTCCTATGCATTGAAAAAAATAGCAGGTATAGATCCAGATTTCATAGTAACTGACCTCGACGGCTATCCTGAAGAGGAGGTCGAAATGTCAAACAACGGGTCTGTTGCCATCGTGCATTCCCATGGAGATAACATTCAAGCATTAACTCGTTACGTGCATCAGTTAAAGAGTTTAATCGGGACTACACAGTGCGAACCTCTGGGGAAGCTGTACAACTTTGGGGGATTCACGGACGGCGACAGGGGCGTTCATTTTGCAAATGCCCTAAACCCTGAAATGATTGCGCTGGTAGGCATGGATTTTGGGGAAGAAATTGGCAAATTTTCAAATGCCTCAAAAAAGGATAAGGTTAGAAAGATTATAAAACTTAAAATAGGCAAGCAGTTGCTGGAAAGGTTTGCCATAATACATGCTGGCAGGCTAGGTCTGTACGACATGACATCTAACAGCAATGCCATTACCGGGTTCAAAAAGATAAAAATTGATAATACCATTAATATGATCAAAGGTAGATAATTTATGTTGTTTAATGGTATTCTAGCTCGATATCTAGCTAGATATTTTCCATCAAAAATTTTGCTAAACACCAAGTCATAAATTAACAGGTTTAATTGCCTGTTTTTTATTGCTGATTACAAAATCACTGCTTTTAAGCGGATCGCTGTAATGCTTTTAATGCTGCTTTCCCAAAAATTATGTAATGCAGAAAAGAAGTGCAAAATACCGGAATAGCCAGACTGAAAGCATTGTTAAGCAGACATAAAAACACGTACAGAATTGACAGATATTATGCCTCAACACAGGAGTGCTCCAACTGCTGGAATTTGAACAAAATTAATCTTGATAATGCGTGTCCGTAATTTCTGTGGGCTGGCAATCAGCGGGGATTCAGCAATTGACAAAAGGTCATATGGCACTGGGTACAACCTTAATGCCCGTGGATGACCAGACCGCCACAATTATGCTGGAATATTTATTCCGCATGTGACTGCGAACCTTGTCGATAAAGCAACCGGTTTAACTGTGCATGGTTCACATTATAATGTAGTTGCAGGAAGCATATTTTTTCCTATAGTTACAAAAAACACAGAATTTTAGGAAAACATAGTCTATAACCTGTTTTTATTCATGATAATATTTCCGGAAAGAACCCTTTTAGGAAAAAATACTATTTGTTTCTGATTTTACTGAATTATAAAGCCATCGCTTTTAGCGGATCACGGTTATGCTTATAAGATTATTTTCTCATAAATCATGTAATGCTGAGCAAAAACGAGAGAATTGCAGAAAGCAAAAAGAAGACAAGGGAAAGGCACGAAGGGATGACCGTAAAGAGGTCAAGGTGTTGAAGAACCACCTTGACGCGGTCACCCTTGAAAAACTCAGGA
>JBMFTE010000009.1:0-25648 GCA_049967195.1 Nitrososphaeria archaeon | reverse complement strand
TTTAGCTGGGCGTAGTTCACAAAATTATCGAACACGCCTTTCATGAAAATTATATATCAGGCATGAGTAGAAATTTCATTGATAAAGGACGATGACATCAGCACGGTTCCCAAGGAGTAGATGGTCACATTAAAAAGGAATACCTTGAGAGCAGGCCAAAGGAGAACAGGGAACAAAGCGGGGAAAAACAAGATAAAGAGAAAAATGTGGAAAAGAAGGCTTCATTTGCTTATTCATTCAGGTTGATGGACCTGAACACAAGGATGTACATAGCCTGGGGGTCAAGCATGAAGTCTGAAAAGGATGCCTTTGAGAAGGCATTCCAGCTCCTCAAAGCTTCTGTTGCTGAGCTTAAGAGCGTGAGGTAAGATAGGTATTACAGTGAGCCTGCGCACATCGATAAGGGAACAAAGATCTACGTGGTGCCCAAGAAGAACTCAACCTTCAACGGTTCACAGAAGTGGAAGGATACAATGAAGGAATTTGTCCTGAATCCGGTGAATTGCCTTATGTAGTACTACAAAGGGGAGAATTCGGAGGCTGGATTTTCTGCCTACAAGAAGATGTTTGGCTGGAGAATAGCTCAGAAAAGAGAAGGCAGGATGGACTGCGATCAGTTCACCGCAGGCCTGTGGCATAACCTTTTCTACCTGAATGCATAAAATAAATTCGTCCCAAAGCCGTTTTTATGAGCTTGAATTTTCTATGATTTTCTGCTCATACTCTGTTAGCTTCAGGGGCTTGCTGCTGATATCCTCAAATGCATGGTTGGGCGACGTTGTTGAAGGTGCAGAAATTATGCCCTTTGAATTAAGCCAGGCAATGCTTATTTGTGCAAAAGAAAGGTTCCGGCTTTTTGAAATCTGATCTAGGGCTTCATACAGCTTTCCATTTAAGTGCTTGAACAATTTTCCATTAAAGTGAGTTTCAGTAAGCTTGCCTCCTTCGAGGGGCGCTGTTGAAAAGATTGGAACATTAAGACGCTTCACCTGTTTAAGTATATCCGGATTGATGAATGGTCTCATGGCGTTGACGCCCAGTTTTATATATTCCAGCTTTGCGTTCAAGTTAAGTTCTCCTATCAGCATCATATGTTTTGCTTTTATTTCAACAAGAGAAAATCCACCTATTATTTCATCAATATAAAGGCGCTCCACCGCCTTTAGTGTTTCCCTCATGTTAACCAGAATAGAAGGTGAACCCACTTCAAGAATATCAAGCTGCCTTAGTCCGAGGCGATTCCTTATTGTTTCAACCTGTTTTATAACCTCGTCGAATCCAGGGTACATTCTGGTTATCTGCGCTGATATCACCACATTCCTATTTTTAACTTCACTTAGCAGGCTCTTTATTTTGTTCGTTATTTCCGGATACAACCAGCTTTGCCTTAAGTCAAGAATTGGGGAGCCGATTTCTATCGATTGTCTTATGGCGTACAGTGCTCCCTGCACGTTAATGGCAAACTTGTTTTGATTTACAGATATGCCAACCAATCCATTGCCAGGCGAACCAAAGTTCTGCATTTGCTATCAACCATTTAGGATTTTTAATGGTTGGAAACCCGTGGTAATAAACATTCCCCTCTTTGTTCTTTGTTGTATAGTTGTCAAATTTGAAGTTACGGTTAAAAACATTTAAATTATCCTTTACGTTGCATTTAACATGGTTACTTATTACACTTTAGATGATGTTGAAACAGATGACAGGCTGGTTTTAATGAGGTCTGACCTCAATACGCCAGTTGATAAAAACGGTAACCTTATTGAGAAAGTCAGGCTTGAAGAGGCAACAGTCTCACTAAGGGACCTTGCAGATGCTAGAACAGTAGTGATTTCACATCAGGGAAGGGTTGGCCGGCCAGATTTTATAGAGCTTGAAAAGCATGCGGCAATACTGGGGCAATTACTGAACAGGGAGGTCAGGTACGTCGCTGATATAATAGGGCCTCAGGCCATCAGTGAAATTAAGAGCCTGAAAAGGGGTGAAATACTGCTCTTGGATAACCTGCGGCTCCTCTCGGAGGAAAACCTCGAGTTACCTATGGAAGAAGCCGCAAACACTGTATTTGTAAAAAAGCTCTACCCCATGTTTGACTTGTTTGTGTTGGATGCCTTTCCAACCGCGCACCGCTCACACCCTTCAATTGTTGGGTTTCCTTATTATATTCCTGCAATAGCTGGCAGGCTGATTGTAAGGGAACTTAAGGGCCTTACTAGAATTACGCGATTCGAGAAGGGCCCTTACACTACTGTTCTGGGCGGGACCAAGGTTGGTGACAGGATAGAAGCAATGACGGCACTGATAAAAAATGGCAAAGCCGACAAGGTGCTTACAACTGGTAGGCTGGGGCTGCTTTTTTTAAATGCCGCAGGAAAACTCAGCCAGCAGCTTTCTGATGAGGAAACAAGGTATCTTGCAGCAGCCAGGTACCTGCTGGACGAATATCCATCAGTAATAGAAATGCCACATGACCTTGCTTATATGGGCGCCGATGGCCAGAGAAAGGAAGCAGAAGTAAAAGGCGTTCCAAAGGGGGCTAGGGTGCTCGATATTGGAGAGAAAACAATCAAAAGGTATTCAAGGATAATCAAGGGAAGCGGGACTGTATTTATAAGTGGCCCACCTAGTGCCTTCGAGATAAAGGGGTTTGAGCTGGGAACCGAGGAACTGCTCCTTTCTGTTGCAAAGAGTTCTGCAACAAGCATTGTCAGCGGTGGCCACCTTTCCACAGCCATGCAGAGGTTAAAAATAGCAAACTGGATAGACCATGTGAGCACGGCGGGTGGCGCGCTTATACAGTACCTTTCTGGTAAGCCCCTGCCGCTTTTTGGGGCGCTTGAGTATTCCGCATCTAGGATAAAGAAAAATGAATATCGGGAAAAGGTAATATTAAGGCAGCAGGAAATTTAGCTGTGCCAAACAACGCGCATCAGGAAAGTGAGCAGAGGATTGAGGACCTGTTAAAATCAGGGCTGATTTCACTATGGAAGAAAGAGGCGCAGCGTCACACAAGAGATGCCGGAACTTATTATCCCTCGTATTTGGGTTCCTGCTTGAGAAAGCAGTATTATATTTACACACTTGGCGAAAGGGCTACCCCCGAGAACCTTGCTGTTTTTATGACAGGCCAGGGCGTGCATGAAATTGTTGCGAAGGCTTTCAGTGAATCCACAACAGTTGAAAGCATTGAAGAAAAGATAACGCTCAGTTTCACAGATAGAATAAGACTAAGCGGAAGGGTCGACATTATCATAGTTGATATAGACGGCAAAAGGTACATAATAGAGGTAAAGTCGGCTAGCAGGATACCGGATTTCCCTTATGAAAGTCACCTGCTTCAGATTGAAATTTACCTGCATTCTTTAAACGTCAATGATGGGTTTGTCCTTTACTGGAACAAAAGGAGCGGTGAAGTCAGGGCATTTAGTGTCAGCAAAGATAATGAATGGCTGGGAAAAATTTATGAAAGAGCAGCAATACTGGATTATCATATGAGCATGGCTCAACCTCCTCCTGCTGAGGCATATTTGGGTGGCAGGGCGTGGGAATGCAGGCGGTGTCCTTACCTTCAGGAATGTAATCCTGGACCGCTAGACGATTTTTAATTACTATAACGTTATTTTAATAACATTGAGTAAAATATATATACACTAATGTTATTAATACTGCATGCAAGTTCCAGCAAGATGGTACAATATAATACCCGACCTGCCGCTTCCGCTGCCGCCGCCAGTGGATCCTCCTGACAGGGACAGCTCAAGCATAGAATTACTGAACCGGATATTGCCTACAGAAGTGGTCAGGCAACAGTTCAGCGTGGAGAGATGGATAAATATACCTGATGAAATCAAAGAATTATATGAAAACTTTGGAAGGCCAACGCCGCTGCTCAGGGCAAGGCGCCTGGAGCAAAAGATAAACACAAAATCAAAGATATTTTTCAAGTATGAGGGAGCTCTGCCGACAGGTTCTCACAAGCTAAATGCCGCAATCCCGCAGGCCCATTATGCAAAAAAGGAGGGGATAGAGGATGTTGTTACTGAAACTGGAGCCGGGCAATGGGGGGCTGCGGTATCCCTTGCAGCGGGGGCCATGGGCATAAAATCAACTGTTTTCATGGTTAAATCAAGCTACGACCAAAAACTGCAGAGAAGAAGTTTGATGGAGATGTATGGGGCCAACGTCATTCCAAGCCCGAGTACCACAACAGCATTTGGCAAGTCAGTCACTGCCGGAAGCTCTGGCTCGCTCGGAATAGCAATGAGCGAAGCAATAGAATACGCCCTTAAAACAGGGGCAAAGTACTTGGTGGGAAGCGTGCTGGAGGTTGTGCTGATGTACCAGAGCATAATAGGGCTTGAAGCCATCGGCCAATTTAATGAAATAGGAGAAAAGCCTGATACGCTGATAGGCTGTGTGGGAGGCGGGAGCAATTTTGCTGGATTCACATACCCTTTCATTGGCTCTGGCATTGCAGAAAGGTACATCGCGGTTGGCCCCTCAGAGGTTCCAAAGTTTTCCTCAGGCTCTTACAGGTATGATTTTCCTGACACGGCTGGAATTCTTCCCCTAATAAAAATGATAACGCTTGGGGCTGATTTTGAGCCTCCACCGATATATTCAGGTGGTCTGAGATATCACGGAGTAGCACCTACCCTGAGCATGCTGATTAGGCATGGAAAGGTAATCCCCAAAGAATATGGAGAGGAAAGGTCAGCTGAAGCCGCAAGGTTGTTCGCTGAAACCCAGGGAATAGTGCCAGCTCTGGAAAGCTCTCACGCTGTTGCCGCGGTCATAGATGAAGCAAGAATGTCTGACATGGCGGGAGACAGCAGAGTTATAGCATTTAACATGAGCGGGCATGGCTTACTGGAACTAGACAATTATAGGAAAATATATGGTGATAAATGATGGCAGAACTTGTAATTTACAATACAGTTGGCTTCCCTGACCCTGAAAGGTTTATCAGGTTCACTCAGGGGGTGTGCAATTATGCTGATGTGCTTGAACTTGGAATCCCACCCAAGTTTGCTAAATACGATGGGCCCACAATAAGGAGAAGCTATGCGATAGCAGGCAAAGCAGATTACATGAACCTTATAGGCAGGGTCGGATGCAGGGCGGTTGCGTTGACCTATCTTGACGGCCTTGATCTTGAAAAATTTCTTGATGATATAGGAGGTGTGGAAGCTGTTCTGTTCCCAGACCTCCTTATTGATTACACGGATAAGATTGAAGAGGTTATAAAAGTTGTTAGGGATAAATCACTGAAAAGCGTGATATTTATTTCCCCCTCGGTACCAGATGCGATAATAAAGTCAGCATCTCAGTTTGCAGATGAGTTTGTCTACCTTGGAATCAGGCCTGCAACAGGTGTATCAACCCCCGTAAACGTGACCAATCTAGTAAAACGGGTGAGGGGGATGGTTAATGGTAAGCTGATAGTTGGATTTGGGTTAAAAGACAATAATGAAATTGCCCAGGCTATAGATGGGGGTGCTGATGGCATCGCTGTAGGAACTTCTATCATGAAGGTACTTGAGGCGCAGGGTGAGTCCGAAGCAATTGATGCCGTAAGGAGGCTAAAGGAATATGTCAGCAGCCTATAGGGAAATGCTTGCAAGAATAATTGAAGGATCAGGGCTGAGCTTTGATGAGTCAGCCCAGCTCTGCAGGATGATGTTCGACGGCTCCTTGACCGAAGCCCAGACCGGGGCGGCTCTTGCCGCGCTGAGTGCAAGGGGCGAAATGCCAGCTGAAATAGCAGGATTTGCAGCAACCATGAAAGAGCACGCTGTACGAATAAATGTCGAAGCTGAGCTTGATACAGCGGGCACCGGCGGTGATGGCGGGATGACATTCAATGCCAGCACGGCGGCCTCTCTCTTACTTGCAGGCAGTCTGAAAATACTAAAGCATGGCAACAGGGCGGTGAGCAGCTCGTCAGGCAGTGCCGATTTCCTTGAGGCTCTGGGGTATAATATAAACATGAGCCCGGCGGTTGTTGCCAGCCTTCTTAACACAACTGGCTTTGCCTTTGCCTTTGCCCAGCTATATCATCCTGCAATGAAGGCCTTGTCATCAGTCAGGAAACAGCTGGGTGTTAGGACAATTTTTAACATGCTGGGTCCACTGACAAACCCGGGGAACGTGAAATACAGGGTAATCGGGGTGTTTTCTCCTGCTGTAATGCATAAAATGGCAGATGCAGCAATGATGATTGGCATTAAAAGGGCAGCGATAGTTCATGGAGAACCAGGAATTGACGAGGTAAGCCCCATAGGCCGGACAAACATGATGATAATTGACGGTCACAGCGTAAGGGAAATGGTGGTGGAAGCTGAAGACCTTGGAATAGCCGGAATAAAAATTAAAGACGTAATGGTCAACAGCCCCGGTGAATCTGCCGCCAGATTCATAAGCGCATTGAGGGGGAACGACCCGCCCGTGCTTAAATTTACACTGGCAAATGCCGCGGTAGCAATGTATGTTGCGGGAACTGCAAGGAGCGTTGTTGACGGCATGCAGATAGCTCAGCAGATGGTTTCAAATGCTGAATCAAGGCTGAAAAGTATAATAAAATCAAGCTGGGTGAACGTGACTTGAAGCTGAAGATATGCGGCATTACAACTGTTGAAGATGCTATAACAGCCAAGTCACTGGGGGCAGATATGATAGGCGTAATAGGGATAAGGGGGACGCCCAGGGTTATCAAGGCCGAAGAGCTGGCAAAGATAAGGCTTTACATTATGGAAGGGCTGGTTTTTGTGACTGATTCAGTAGATGCCGCAGAACTCATGCTGGGAAATGTTGACCTTGTTCAGGTGCACAGGGTGATGGGGGAGGAGGAGATTGGCAAATTACACGGTAAAGTAATAGCATATGTCCCGGCTAATGATTTTGGAACGAATTATATAAAAAAGGTGAGGGAGCACGGGTTTACGCCCTTGATTCATGCAGTAAATGGCAGGCTTAGACCAGAGGACCTTGTAAAGTTTGGCGACATATCTGATTCAGGAATAGCAGGTGGAATAAGCGTGGACAACGTGAGCCAATTTATGGATATTGATGCCATGTTTTTAGATATCAGCAGCGGCGTTGAAGATAGCCCCGGCAGAAAATCACCCTGGAAAATCAGGCGCATAGCTGGGATGGTAAAATGATGCGGGAGATTTCAATGAACGCTTATCCCAGACCCCTTGAGTTATTTATGGCTGTCAGGGATAAGAGCGAATGTGCTGCGTTGCTTGAAAGTGCTGAAGGACCTCAGAACAGGGCAAGGTTCAGCATAGTTGCATGGGGTGAGAAGGACAGGCTTGCACTTGGGCAGGGCATGAAACTTGATGAAGAACAGCTCAGGGCAAAACTCAGGAAGGTTGAGCCCCTGGACGTGCCAGGCATGTTCAAGGGCGGTTATATAGGCTACTTCTCATATGAAACCGTGGCTAACTTTGAAAAGTTAAAGCTGCCAGCAGACAGTGAAGGATGGCCGCAGCTTGAATTTTTTATGCCAGAAAATATTGTCGTTTATGATAACATAAACTCAGTAGTTTACACCACCGACCATGACGCCAAAGGAATTAACGTCAACGGCCAGCCCAGGTTTTTGCTAAAAAATGAGAGCACAAGCGATCAGGAGTACATGAACAGCGTAAAAAGAGTAAAGATGTTAATAGAGGGGGGTTACACGTTCCAGACAGTAATCTCTAAAAGCTACAGCTATGTAACAGACGGCGATGCAGGGCTAATTTATGAAAGGCTCAGAAAAATAAATCCATCACCCTATATGTATTATTTAAAATTTGATGATAGGCAAATAATCGGTTCAAGTCCAGAGACGCTTTTCAGGGTCAATTCTGGCCTCGTTGAAACTTTTCCAATTGCTGGTACAAGGCCACGGGGCTCAACACCTGAATCTGACCTGGACCTGGAGAGGGAGCTTATGGCTTCAGAAAAGGAAAGGGCAGAGCATATGATGCTCGTGGACTTGGCTAGAAACGACATGGGCAAAGTCTGCATGCCAGGCACAGTAAAGGTCACTGAATTGATGTATGTTGAAAAGTACAGTCACGTACAGCATATGGTCAGCAGGGTTATAGGGTCTTTAAAAAATGATCGTGATTACGTTGATGTTTTACGGGCAACGTTCCCTGCCGGCACAGTAACCGGCTCACCGAAGCCAATCTCCATGAAAATTATAGCTCAGGAGGAGGGCACGGGCAGGGGGCCATATGCCGGGGCAGTGGGGTATTTTTCCGCTGCGGGCAATGCTGAATTTAGCATTGCTATAAGGTCAGCATTTATCAACGGTAGTACCGTCAGATTGCAGGCCGGGGCAGGGATAGTTTACGATTCAGTTCCTGAAAGCGAGTTACAGGAGGTCAAGCACAAATTAATGGCACTAAAATCATCGATGGGGGTTTAGCATTGAGCGACATTACAGTTATAATTGATAATTATGACAGCTTTGTTTACAACATAGCACAGCTGGTGGAGGAAAATGGCAGCAGACCCATAGTGATCAGGAATGACGAGATCAGCGTTAGTGGCATTGACAGGGTCAGGCCTGACCGCATAATCATATCTCCAGGACCTGGAACGCCGGAAAACCATGATGATGTGGGAATATCGGTAGATATAGTCAGGGAGTTGGGCCCCAGGTACCCCATTATGGGTGTATGCCTGGGCCATCAAATCATAGGCTATGCGTTCGGAGCTAAAATAAGGCAGGCAAGCAACATAATGCACGGAAAGATAAGCAAAATTCACATTACAAAAAAGGGTGAAATATTTTCCAGTGTTCCAGATGAATTCAGGGCCGCAAGATACCATAGCCTTGTGGTGAGCGAAGTTCGGGAACCGCTGGAAATAACGGCGATATCAATGGAAGATGGTGAGGTCATGGCAATAAGACACAGGGAACATAAAATTTACGGCGTCCAGTTCCATCCTGAGAGCATAGGAACAGCATATGGGAAAACCGTTATTGCGAACTTCATGAGGGTGAGGATATAGCATGGGCTGGATCAAGAGCGTGCTGGAAGCCGCAAAAAACAGGAGCAGAGCGGAGGGCTGCAGGGAAAGGAGCAACCACAGCCTATCGTTGTCAATAGTAAGCGCCAAGAAGCGAGGCATAAACCCCATAATAGCTGAGCTAAAGAGGGCATCACCATCCGGTTTCAGGTCAGACATTGATGCATGTGAGTATATAAAATATGTGGAATCGGCAGGGGTGGCCGGATTAAGCGTCATTACGGAACCCACAGCATTTAACGGATCATACAGCCTTTTAAAGGAGGCGTCATCATTAGTTGATATTCCGGTTTTAATGAAGGATTTTGTGATTACCGAGGGTCAGGTGCATGATGCATATGTGCTGGGGGCAGACGCAGTGCTTTTGATTGTGGGCATAATAGGTGAGGAGGGAATGCTGAAAAGGCTTTACCGCCTAGTATACTCGCTGGGAATGGAGGCTCTCGTGGAGGTTCACAGCGAAGCAGACCTAAATATGGCCCTTGGGTTAAAGCCAGGCATAGTCGGGGTTAATGCCAGGGACCTTCATACACTGCAAATGGATTACAAACAGCAGGAGCGCATTTTATCAGTAATACCGGGTAACACGCTAAGGATTGCAGAAAGCGGCATTGATACATCAGAGAGGATAGGCCAGCTTAAGTCGCTTGGGGCCGACGGGTTCCTGATTGGCACGAGTTTAATGAGAAATAAGGAAAAGATAAATGGCTTTCTGCACGCCTGACTGCTCTTAAACCACAATTATTATAAAAAATTTAAAAAGGGGCGCCTGTCAATCAACATTGGTGAATTTTAGAAAATGTTTGCACCATCAGCAGGGTATGATAGAGCATTAACCATATTTTCACCTGATGGAAGACTGTATCAGGTTGAATATGCTATAGAAACTGTAAGAAGGGGAACAATAGCAATAGGTATTAAAGTAAACGGCGGAGTTGTTCTAGCTGTTGAAGAAAGGATAAAAAAGCTTCAGAGCTCAAGATTGAGCCAGAAGATTTTTCAGGTTGATGACCATATAGGGATTGCTGCGGCCGGATATGTTCCAGACGCCAGGGTCATGGTTGATTCAGCAAGGACGCTGGCTCAGAACAACCGGCTACTTTATGACGAAGAAGTGGAAGTGGAGACTATATCAAGGAAGTTGGGCGACCTCGCGCAGCAGTACACTCAGTATGCTGGCGTAAGGCCCTTTGGTGTTTCGTTGATAATAGCTGGAGTGGACAGGGAAGCACCTGCACTTTATTCAACTGACCCAAGTGGCACTTATCTGGAATATAACGCAATTGCGATAGGAGGCGGAAGTGATTCCGCAAACGAATTCCTTGAACAGAATTATAAGGGTGATGCGCCGTTTGACGAAGCTGTAGACCTTGCGCTAAAGTGCATACTGAAGGTAAATGAAGGAAAGGTTGACCCAGTAAATGTTAAGGTGGCAACCATAGATAGCGCAAGCAGGACTATGAAAATGCTGTCAAGGGAAGAAGTGACAGCAAAGGTTGAAAAACTAGCAAAAGAGTGGCAGGCGTAAGCTTATAAAATGTCCTCCAAGCCAGTCGTTGTAAAAATTTCCAAAGGGTCAGAAAAGTTTGAGATCCTGGTAAACTCCGAAGCCGCCTTTGAGTACCGGCAGAACAAGACTAAGGACCTTGACAAAGTGCTTGTGGTGGACGAAGTTTATACAGACTCTTCAAAGGGGCAGCGAGCTCCCCGTGATAAATTAAAGAAGGCATTTGGCACAGAAAATGTTAAGGAAATTGAAAGGGAGATACTGCTGAAGGGTGAACTGCCTTTAACAACTGACCAAAGGCGGAAAATGACAGAAGAGAAGAGGAGGCAGATTGTTAACTTCATTTCCAAGAACTTTGTTGACCCCAAGACTGGCTTGCCCCATCCAATCGTGAGAATTGAAAAGGCAATGGAAATGGTTGGTGTTCCAATAGATCCAATGAAACCTGCAGAGGAGCAGGCAAAGGGGATAATCGAAAAGCTAAGGCCGTACCTTGCGCTTAAAACTGGCAGCATAACGCTGTCATTTAAGATCTCTTCAAAGTACGCTTACCAGGCAATAAAGGTGCTAAAGGAGTTTGGTGAGCTTAAAGAAGAAAACTGGGGCAGTGACGGTTCGCTCACTGGCAGGATAGTTATGCCGATAGCCTCCCAATCTGCTTTCTTGGACAGGATGGCGTCGATAACGCATGGGGAAGCTGAGGTGAAGCTTATTGAGTAAGAGTGTTGTGCCGGGGGACCTTGTTGCCAAGGGGAATTACAGAATTTACAGCAACGTAATAAAAACCGACAGCGAATTCTACTCAATATTTGTGGGTAGCGCTGAGGTTGCAGGCGGCAAGGTAAGGGTGACCAGGCTTTCTGGGCCATATATACCGAAGATAGGAGACCAGATTATTGGCATGATCACCGATGTTCAGCCACTTGCTGCAACGGTTGACATAAATTCATATATAAATGGCTTCATAATGGCAAATTCATTTTATAAAAAGAGAATAGACCCATCAAAGCGAGATTTAAGCGAGAAGGTGAGAATAGGCGACCTGTTAAATGCAAGAGTGAGCAGGATTGAAAGGGGGAGGGATGTCTCACTTAGCCTAGAACAGAAATGGAGGGTAGACGGTGATGCCATATTCTATATATCACCTGCAAAAGCGGCATATCTGCTGAAAAGCAAAAGCAATATAATAAACAAAATCAAGGCATTTACAGGGGCCGGCATTGTTATGGGTATAAATGGTGTAATTGTAGCCAAAGGCGAAAAAGACTCAATAGGAAAGATAACGGAGGTTGTAAAGTTAATTGAAAATCACGTTGAGCTTTATGGATTGGAAGATGCCTTAAAAGGAGTATTGAGCTAAAATGGGTAATTTAATTGTTGACGGAAAAAGGACTGACGGAAGGGGACCTCTGGATCTAAGGCCTCTTAAGCTTGAGGTGGGAACCATAAAGAATGCAGCCGGCTCATCGTACATTGAGCATGGTAAAAACAAGATATATGCTGCGGTTTATGGCCCTAAGGACAGCCACAGGTACGGCACCAGTATGGAAAAAGCCGTAATCAGGTGCAGGTACCACATGTCGCCTTTCTCCACTGATGAAAGAAAATCACCGGCGCCATCAAGGAGGGAAATAGAGATTTCTAAAGTAATAAGGGATGCGCTTGAATCATCATTAATTCTGGATGAATTTCCAAAGACTCTCCTTGACATATATGTTGAGGTATTACAGAGCGACGGCGGAAGCAGGAGCGCAAGCATTACAGCAGCTTCTGTTGCGCTGGCCGATGCCGGGATACCAATGAAGGATCTTGTTGAAGCAGTGGCGGTGGGAAAGGTTGATGGAACGCTGGTTGTTGACCTGAGCGACAAGGAGGACAAGGAGGGGGAAGTTGACCTGCCCATAGCTTTTCTGTTAAACGAAAATATGATAACCCTTTTGCAAATGGATGGAAAAATGACTGTTGATGAATTTAAGGAAGCGGTTAAAATGGCAAAGGAAGCAGCAATGAAAATAAAGGAAAAACAGAAGGAAGCGCTTGGCAAAAAGTATTTTGAGAAGGTTGATGAAAAATGATGCCAAAGAAGGGTCCAATAATAAGCAATTTGAGAAAGGATCAGATACTGAAGTCGATCTCAGAAGGCAGACACATTGATGGTCGTGAACTTATCAGCCAAAGGCCGCTTGAAATTACTCCAGGGATAATTGAAAAGGCAGAAGGGTCAGCTTCGGTCAGGCTCGGGGAAACCCATGTGATAGCCGGCGTAAAGGTAGGAGTTAGCACCCCGTTTCCCGACACACCAAGTGAGGGAATATTGATAGTAAATGCAGAAGTGCTTCCTACTGCCAGTGAATATCAGGAACCGGGACCGCCAGACGAGGATTCGATTGAGCTTGCGAGAGTGGTCGACCGCGGAATAAGGGAAAGCAAAATGGTTGACTTTTCAAAGCTTCTCATCGAGCCCGCAAAGCAGGTGTATACAGTGTTTGTTGACATAAGCGTGCTGGGTATGGATGGGAACCTTTTCGATGCATCATCATACGCAGCCGTTGCGGCTCTTATGACCTCCAGTTTTAACGTGTACAGGATGGAAAACGATATTCCAGTAAGGACAGAAGATAAAATGGCGATGCCACTTGCAGACTTGGCTGTTTCCCTTACATTTGCAAAAATAGGTGGCAGCATAGTGCTTGACCCGACGTGGGAAGAGGAAGGCATAATGGATGCAAGGCTAACCGCGGTTTATGACAGTGACGGCAGGATATGCGCGATGCAAAAGGGCGGAAGCGGCGGGCTGAAGATTGATGACGTGTTTCAAATAGTTGATGCTGGAAAAGCAAAGTATTTAGATATAAGGAAAAAAATAGAGGAGGCGGTGGAGAATGCCAAATCTGGGAATTAAGTACGGATTGACAGTAAGGAGGAAGTACTTGGCGGCATGGAAAAAACTGAAGAAGAAACGCGCATGTCCCAAGTGCGGATCTAGGACTTTCGCAAGGTCAAATAACGGTATATGGGAGTGCAGCAAGTGCGGCTACAGGGTAACTGGAGACGCTTATGAGCCATAATGGCGGAACATTTAAAATAACTGTAAGTGGTAACAAACCTATAGCAGAAGCACTGATGGCAGCAATAGATGATTCTAGATGCGAAAATGGGACATTTATAATCGAATCACAAGTGCATGATATAGGAGAAATGAGGGCTAGCTTGAATTCAACCCTTAGAGTTATAAATGCCGCTTTGGAAAGTATTGGGAAGGTAAAATGAGCGAAGCAAATATCCCGCCATGGTTGCAGGAAGAACTTGCAAGGTATGATCAACTCCAACAGACGTTACAGGCGCTACTTGCTCAAAAGCAGCAAGTGGATCTGGAACTTGCTGATGTTGAGAGGGCTATCGAAGAGTTGACAAAGGAAAGCGATGATGCGCAGGTTTATAAAATATCCGGCAGCATAATGATCAGGTCAACAAAGCAGGACCTTTTAAAGGACCTCGGAGAAAGGAAGGAACTTGCCAATACGAGAAGGACTATACTTTCAAAGCAGGAAGAAAAAGTGAGGCAGAGCCTGCAGGAAGTGCAGGCAAAGGTCAATCAGGCGCTCAAGGGACCTGCCACAGCATGATGGTGGGCCGGTAGCTCAGCATGGTTAGAGCGTTCGAGCATCTCAAAAGGGTGCGACGAAGCTGATAACCGAAAGGTCGCCGGTTCAAATCCGGCCCGGCCCATTACACTTTTATTTTGATCAAGTCAAGTAGTGTCAGTGAAGATCAATTATCTAAGTAAAAAGGAGATAAAGCAATATTCTAGGGAAATAATGGAAATGACCGGAATATATTTTGAACCTGAAAGGGTGCTGGAACTGGAAAACGCATTTGTGCTCGTGGGAGACGGGTTTATGGTTTATGACATGAAGAACAATGCATTTTACCCATTTCTGGCTGACAAAATTACAGGGCAATTGCCCCAGCTAGAAGTTGACAGCGGAGCGGCTGAGCACATAAAACAGGGCGCAAATGTAATGAGGCCTGGCATAACCAAAATTGACAGCGGGCTCAAAAGGGGCCGGCCAGCTCTTATAACTCACAATGGGGAAAGCCTTGCGCTCGCAATTTCTATGATGGATTACGCCGAAGCAGTTTCAGCGCAAAAGGGCGTTGTGGCAAAGAACGTTCACAGACAGGGGGACCCGGTATGGAACGCTGTAATAGCGTTTGTCAAAAAGTACAAGTAAATCAGATCAGAAATGAAGCAACACCCTTAAAGGAGCAAGGATGCCATAAACTATTGCAAACCCCATCACGAATGCCAAGATCCAGCTCATAACCACCAGCACAAGGTACCTCTTGTTAAACAACCTTGGTTTTGATGCAATGCCCACGCCTATAAGCGCCCCAAGTATGGTTGTCGTAAGTGATGCCGGAAGTCCCAGATATGTGAGGAAAAGCAGCACTGTAGTGCCTCCAAGCAGCGCCGACGTTATCCCCAGGGGTCCTGCCACAATGAGGTCCTCCCCTATTGCTTTTGACATCCTAGAAGCTCCAAGTGCACCTATTGATGCAGCTATTGCAAGCAACAATAATACTAGGTAATTTAGCCCGAAGGCTCCCATGATAAAGCCCACGTTGTTTGCCCCAAGCACAAATGAAGTGTAAAACACCAGCACCAGCGCGGATATCCGCGATGTATAGCTTACTGAAGATACCGGGAAATGAAACGACAGGCGCCTTACGGCCTTGTAAAAAACGGCAGTGAAGGCCATTGATATAAACGGTGATATCACCCACCAGAAAAAAAGCGAATCCATGGGCCCGGCCCTGATGTTTATCCCAAGGATAAGCAGCACTGATAACCATCCTCCAACCAGGGACTGTGTAATGCTCAGCGGCAAATTTATGAAGGTAAAGGCTATGAAGAGTACCAGCTGAACCAGCAGCAGTATTATCGCCGCATTGCCTGAAAGTACGCCTCCCATTTCCTTTGCAAATGAGCCCGTATACCTTCCCTGAATCAGAGTGCCCAGAAATATTCCCACGCCAACTATAATTGCTGCGCTCGCATAATTGTACAGCCCGCTGCCTGCAAGCCCGCCCTCAAATACCGAACCGTTGTTAAGTCCGAAAAAGTAAATTAAAAGTAAAAGTAGAATTAATTCAACTACAAAACCAAAGGTCATTTGTATCCCTTGGCAATAAGCTGGATTATTATATCAGATGAATCTTCAGCACTGTCTGCCACATTGTCGAGTAAATTAACTATGTCCCTCAGGGTTATTACGTCAAGCACTGGCAGGTCCCTGCAGTTGTTGTGTATTGATATTTGCACCTTGTCCTTTATATAATCGGCCTTCTCTTCATTGCTTTCTACATTCTTCACCTTTACCAGAAGCTCTTTTGGAGGAGATTTTTTAATGCTCCTTAAAACATCCTCAAAGCTTGTGAGCGTTTCTTTTATTGCAACTGTAAAATCTGTGAACTGGGTTTTATCAAAGAGATATTGAATTGAAGGCGATTCTATATTGTATTCCTTAAAGATCTTTGCTACATCCTTGGAGTAATCGGCGACATAATCCATTTTTTCAAGAAGCTGAAGAAAATCGTCTCTTATGTATGAGAAAAAACTGCCAGATGCTATACTTTCAGCCAGTTTTTCATGATTTTCGTCAGCCTTCTTTTCCAGGTCGCTTATTAATTTATATGTTTCATCGGACCCATTGCCGGCCTTGATTTCACCAAGGTACTTTTGAAGGTTATCATAGCATGATTCTAAAGTAAGGTAATACTGAAGAATCTGCTCTAGCAGCTTGTCTTCCCCTTTTTTAAATAAACTTGTAAATGACAACCTCAAGTATTGTTTGCATCTTGTTTATAAATATATTCACATATACCCTAGTATGCCATTAACTCCTTTTCTTCAAGCAGTTCATGCAGCTTTGTGACTGCCCTGTACACCTCTTCCTCCTTTTTAGCTCCAGTGCACACAAGTTTTCCACTTGCAAATAGGAGGATTACCGTTTTAGGGTCGTCCATCCTGTATATCAATCCTGGGAACTGTTCAGGCTCATACATATTATGTTCAAGCGTTTGTGCGGCCATTTCCAGATTTATCCTTCCGCCTAGCGCGGCTGATGCAACAATGTTCTGTATTTCGATAATTGGCTCATTCCTTATTTCAATACCAGATTTTCTGAGCTTTTGAACAACTGTTTCAACAGCCTTTTTCGCCTGCGCTTCGCTTTTTGCTCCGGTGCAAACCATTTTGCCGGAACTGAATATCAGCGTGGCGGTCTTTGGGGATTTTAACCTGAAAACTAACCCTGGAAACTGCTCAGGGTGATACTCAACATCGGGAAAAAGCTTAGTTATCAGGAGCAATTCTATTGGTTGGTTTACGGACGCTGACGTAACTACATTTTCAATACTTATAGTGGCTAATGTCTTAGGCAACGTATATAATTTATAAAAAGGGTATATAAATACTTTAACTTGGAAACAGTGAAAGGCGCATATTTTAAAAAATTCGCAGCTGGTAATGCCGGTATAGCTTTTGCATTTATTATCAAAACACGAAGCAGAAATCGTAAAGCGCCAGTATTGTGGCACCACCTCCGTAGCGTGAAGGTAAACTTTAATATTTGCAAAAAGTAATTTTTTAGAATGCTGTCGACAGGGGGCGAAGCTCTGTGCTGAGTGGCACAGCTGACCTTCCGCTGCACTGGGGAAGGGCACCAGAATGGCTTTACAGGAGGATGGTGATACTTTCAGGAGAAATAGTTAAGTTGATGATAGATGACCGTGGCGCAGGTGAAGTAATAAAAAGGATTTCGGATCCGTTCTGGTTTCAGGCTTTTGGTAGCGTGCTAGGATTTGACTGGCACAGCAGCGGCCTGACAACGGTTACCATGGCCGCCCTCAAGGAAGCTTTGCTGAGACAGGAAATTGGCATCAAACTGGCTGGTGGCAAGGGAAAAAGCAAGACAACCCAGGACGAGATAGAGAAAATAGCAGGCAATTTCAACCTGGACCCTGTTTTTTACAGGCGCAGCAGCTCCCTTTCGGCAAAGATCGATGGAACTGCGATACAGGATGGGTATACAATATATCAACACTGGATGCTTATATCTGAAAAGAAGGATTGGGCGGTGGTCCAGCAGGGGATGAATTACCAGAGCGGATATGCCAGAAGGTATCATATAATGGGCGAAGAAGGCAAGAATATGCTGCGCGACCCAAATAACGGAATAGCAGCTCTAGACCCCGGCAGGCGCGTGCTAAATCTCGCGACAGACCTTTCTGCAGACAACAGGAAGGCAACACTGGAACTTTTAAGCTCGGGTTCTGGTCTAGATCGCTGGGTTTCAGGCAAGCCATCGCTTCATCTGGAACGGTTCTTTGATAAGAGGCTGCTGCGGATTATAAATTCAGTATCTCCGTCGTCTTATGAAGAGCTTTTGCTTACAAAAGGGATGGGGCCTGCAGCCGTGAGGGCCCTATCATTGACCGCTTCACTGATATATGGGGCAAAGCCGGCATGGAAGGACCCTGCAGTTTTCTCATTTGCGCACGGCGGCAAGGACGGTATACCTTATCCAGTAAACAGGGATGCCTATGAATCTACGATAAAATACCTAGGAGAAATCATTGAGGGGTCATCAATAGAGCAGGCATATAAGAAAAAAATGCTCAAAAAACTGTCAAACAATAGCTGGATAAAAAGCGCTTCTAAAACGCTCACGTTGTCCTGAACCTCGTCCAGGCGGCATATGCCGGAATAAAAGATATGGCATTTTGCAGAATATTGAAAAGTGCAGTAAGCAAAAGAACTGCGGCTATTGGTGACATGAAGCCAGCATATTTTGGCAAAAACACTAGGAAGCCGGGCATAAAATATTCTATAAGCACATAATTAAAGGCAGTCATGGCAATTATCCTCAAGAGTGTGGATAAAGCGAACGAGATATAGGCAGAGCGCCTGATCTTTATGCCTACCCAGGCTCCCATGACTCCCGAAATGACCGCTGCCCCCTTGAGCAAGGGTCCAATTGGCACAAAGGTGCCAAAAATAAAAAGCAAAACTGTAAGCGCAATTGACGCAATTGCGCCGTCTGTTATACCGTCATAGAACGTCAGGAAAAATATGGGCACCTCCCCTATATCAAACGTCAGGTAAGGAAGCAGGGGAAAGAAAAGCTTCAGGGGCAGGAGTTCCAGCACGGCAGATGCGGCAACAACTGTAGTTACCAGTGCAAGGCGCTTCTTTTCCATATGATTGCGATAATCTTTTTGTTTATTAATTTTTTGGTAATTTACTAAATTATTGGTATATGGTTGAAAAAGAATAAATTGTAGTAATTTGATATATATTGCCGTGGTTTACATATCCAGGCTGGAAATCAGGGGGTTTAAATCGTTCGAAAAAAACGTTACGATCGAGTTTGCCCGTGGCTTTAATGCGGTTTCTGGCCAAAATGGGAGCGGCAAATCCAATATAATTGATGCAATAAGGTTTGTGCTTGGTGAAAACAGCCCAAAGGCACTAAGGGAAAGCAAGATGAGCTCCCTGATAAACGAAAAGGCAAAGATAAAGCAGGGAAGGGTTTCCATTCAGATCGTAAATGACGATCATGCATTGCCAGTGCAGGAGGAAACCGTGAACATCACCAGGGAACTGTTCGAGGACGGTTCCCAGAAGTACTTTCTAAATGGAAAAAGAAGCACCAGGAATGCAATAATTGACCTCCTGCTTTCTTCCAGGATATCATTTGACGGCATAAATATAGTGCCTCAGGGGGCTCTAAATAGGATAGCTGAGATAACGCCAGCTGAGAGAAGGGCCATGCTTGAGGACATAGTCGGAATAAAGGCTTATGATGACAGAAAGGGAGAAGCGGTGCAGAGGCTCAGGGAAGCGGATTCGCAGTTAGCTGTTATATTTGCAAAGCTAGACGAAAGAAGGGAAAGCATGATTAAACTTGAGCGGGAAAGAAATGATCAGCTCAGGTACGAATCTTTGCAGCGTGAGTTGCAGAAATACAGAAAATCCATGATTGCAGAAAAGATACAAGCCAAAACTGAAGAATTAGAATCATTTAAGAAGGAAGAAAGTAAACTTTTAGAAGAAAATGGCAAACTTGAAGCCGAGATACAGAAGCTGCTGAGCGCGGGAACTCTTACAATGGATCAGGAAACCGAAGCCAAGATAACGGAACTCTCCACAGCTAGAGCCAACTATGATTCTCAGGAAAGCGAACGCCTGTTTATCAGCAGAAGGTTACTTCAGGTAAAGGATGAAATGGCAAGGGTTCAGACCGTAATTACAAATTTGAACTCGATGAAAGCCCAACTGCAGGCTGAGATGGAAAAGGCTTCTGGGGAAAAGTCTGGCGTGGATAAGCAGCAGGCAGATCTGTCAAAGGAAATTGAGCTCAAGGAAAAGGAATTGCGCTCGATGAACGCAGAGTATGAGAAGAACAGGGCCAAGAGGGCCCATTTGCAGGAGGAACAGGAAAAAATGCTGGGCCTGCTCGGAAAAGTTAGGGATAGAAAGGAGGAGATAAGCAGTAAACTTGCAAAGATGGGTGATTCGCTTAAGGACGAACAGGAAAAAATGGATCAGCTGATACAAAACATAGAATCGGTAAATGGCGTGCAGAGCGAGCTTGAATCAGGGATAAATGCGCTCAAGGGGGTCAGTTCTGAAGAATCTGAAAAGGTATCTGAGCTGATAACAAGGCTGCAGAAACTTTCCACATTTAGGGAAGCAGTAGCTGACGGCCTAAGGGAGGCCAATGAAGTTATATTAAAATCAATTAAGGAAGTAAGCGTAGAGGAGGCATTTAACAGGCTAACTTCGAAGATGTCGCCTGATGCTGCCGAAGAGCTTTTCGATTCAGGTGTTTTCAGAGGCTACCTTGGCAGAATTGGCGACTTAATTCACGCAAAGCAGGGATACCGGCCACAGGTAAGTGCAGCAATTGAAGCTCTGGGGAATCCCTTTGTGTTTGAAAGCTTTGACCAGAACCTTGAAAATGCCATGAAGAACCTGCCAAGGAGCAGGATCCTGCTTCTTTCAATGTTCAGTGGTTCAGAACCCTGCGAGAATTCCATAGTCAGCGTAATGGAGTTTGAAAAGAAGCTGGAACCGATGGTCAAGGCACTGTTTGGCAATGTATGTATAAAGGAATCGTCGTGCTGTTCTTCATGGATCAGGGAAGACGGCGCCATTTTTGGCAGGGGGATGGTGGAGCTTGGTTACATTACAAGCCTGAAACTTTCAGACAAACTCAGTGCGCGCCGGCTCAGGGAAATCAGGAAGACCATAAACCGGCTCTCTGCCGTGGTGAAGGAAAAAAATGGCGTTTTAAAGAAGCTTATGGCAGAAATTCACCAGATAAACAGCGAGCTGGGCAGCAGGTCGATAAACAGGGAAGTAAGCAAGAAGCAGGCAGAAGCGCTTTACAGGATATCCCAGATGGAAAGCAGGATTGTGGATAGGCTAAGCAAGAGGCTTGAATCCATGAAGAGTGGCATAGAGGAAAAGAGGAAAAAGACAGAAAAACTTGCCAAGGCACTTTCATCATTAACCTTGAAGCAGCAGGAAATGGAGTCAAAGCTCAACCAGATCAGTACGGAAATAAAGGCCATGGACCCCGCTGTGCTGGAAGACAAAATAAGGGCAATTCAGGGAGAAATAATGGCAATGAATCAGGACCTGATAAAGCTCAGGGGGAAGGGGATGGAGCTTGGGGCAAAGATCGAGGAAATCAGGGCAAGGCTTGGCGTTACTCAAGAATCGCTCAGCCAGCAGGAGCAGAGGATAAAAGAGCTAAGTTCAGAGGAAATGGAGGCAACACAGAGGATTGAAACAATAGAAGCCGCAAAGAAGGAACTGGAAACAAGAATCCGGGCTCTTGAAAAGGAACTAGATTCGACAAGGGAGTCAATAAAGAAGAACACTGACGTAAAATCAGCAGAGGATACAAGGTCTGAAATTCTTCGGAGGCTGAAGGAAAATGAAAGAAAACTCTCAAAAGCAAGGAGTGGTATTGAGAGGAACACGGCTGATTTACAGGGGTTAAATGCAGAATATCAGTCAATTAACCTTGAGCAATACGACCTTTACGGGGATTATGAACAGGTCGTTACTGAATTGCAGGCAGAGCTAAATGAACTTCAGCTCAGGCTTAACAGAATGGCGGTGCATGATTATAGGGAATATTACACTTCATACAAGGATTCATCAGTTAGGAGGAATGAGCTGGAAAGGGATAGAGAATCCATAGTTAATTTTATTGAGGAAATAGACAGGCAGAAGAGGGAAGTATTCATAAAAGCATTCGAGAAGATTGACCGGGAACTCAGGTCAGTGTTCAGGGAGCTTGTAGACGGGGAGGCATGGCTTGAGCTGGAATATCCAGACAGCCCTTTTTCAGGAGGGGTCTTTATGCTTGGCAAGTTCGGAGACAAGATGCCACGCGAATCGGCATCTCTGAGCGGGGGGGAAAAGGCAGTAATTTCGGTTGCCTTTCTAATGGCGTTGCAGTCAGCATACATGTCACCCTTTTACTTATTTGATGAAATAGACGCAAACATGGATGCTGAGAGGGCTGAGCGCCTGGGTGAATTCTTAAATAAATGGGGAAAAACATCTCAGATAATTTTGATTTCGCTCAGGGACACAGTCCTGTCAAAGGCGCAGAATATAATCGGGGTATATGAAAAAGATGGTTCAAGCTACATAGCAAGGTTAAACATGGAGAGGATTTTGGATGGAGGAGGAAAGAGACAAAGCCCTGAGAATACTGCTTAACCCAGATTCCCTGCGCAGGTATGATCCCTGGGACCTTAAGGTATATACATTGCTGGAAATATTCAGGGATTATGCAACAAAGATGCAGATGGTTGACTTCAGGTTAAGCGGTGTTGCGGTGTCAACATCAAGCATAATCTACAAGCTGAAAGCAGGGAGGATATTCTATAAAGCCAGGGAGTCAAGGCCAGAGGTGCCCGTGTTTGAGGGGCCGGCTATAGATATACAACCTTCATACCCCGTAGAATTGGGAGCAGGAGACATGGACGAGCTGATGGAAGCATTTAGAGAGATGGTGTCCCAACTTCTTAACCAAAAGGGGATGGAAGGGCCAAAATCAATAGAACCCATAGATGCGCCCATAATATCAGAAACGCTGATGCTTGAAGAATTAATGAACTATAAGAAGGCAATACTTGACAGGCTGAAGGGAGGCAGCATTGCCTTTTACGAACTTGTAAGTGGCATGGATGCCGTTGAAGTTGTTAGGATGTTCCTTTCCCTCTTGCTTCTGGCGCACGAAGGAAGCGTATGCGTTAACTCGGATTTAATGCTTGAACTGCCTGACCAGGGATGTGCCGAATTTTAAAGTATTTATAGGCCAGATGGAAAAATATCTGATATGAAAAAAGCAGAGGAGCCGAAGGTTGGTGAAAAGCTCTACCATATAAGGATTGAAAAGGGTTCTGTTCCCAGGTTTGTATTTCTGCCAGGAGACCCGGACAGGGTAAAGAAGTTCGCGGAAAGCTGGGAAACAAGCCAGCTGGTTGCCCAGGAAAGGGAGTACCTTACATATAAGGGAAAGTACAGGGGCGTGGAACTTGCCTGCACGTCTACGGGCATAGGATCAGGTGCCATAGCGATTGCAATAGAGGAGCTCCTACGGGTAGGAGTTGACACGCTAATAAGGACTGGTACAACTGGTGCCATGAACGATGAAGTCCAAATCGGAGACCTTATAATATCACTGGGCGCGTTCAGGGCCGATGGAGCAACCCGTGCTTATGCACCTCTTGGGTACCCTGCTGTAGCTAATTATGAGGTGGTATCCGCGCTAATAGAGGCAGCAGAAACGGTGGGCGTGGGGTACTGGACGGGGCTGACATATTCCACAGACAGCTTTTACTTGGGGCAGGGAAGGCCAGGGTACGGGGGCTTTACAAACGGCTTTTCTTCCAAAATTATTGATACATTGCGGGGGCTAAAAATAATTAACATGGAGATGGAATCGTCAACTCTATTTACGCTTTCTTCAATATATGGTGCCAGAGCAGGGTCCATATTTGCTGCAATAGCTAACCGCTCTTCGGGAGATTTTGCGCCTAACGCGGGCGTTGACAAAATGATAAAGGTTAGCAATGAAGCCGTTAAAATCCTAAATGAGTGGGATGCTTTGAAAAAGACAAAGAGCAAAAGGCACTTTTACCCCTCGCTGCTGAAATTAAAATAATATAGGCTTATAAGGTCGCATTTTAAAAATAAAGGAGTGATAAGGTCAAGCAACGATCTTAAATCCTACATCAGGGACATAAATGATTATCCAATTAAGGGTGTAATATTCAGGGATCTAACGCCCCTTTTTGGGAATTATGAAGCATTCAACTTTGCACTGAATTTTCTTGCTAAGAAGCTGTCAGCAGAAAAAATAGACAGGGTTGCGGCGATAGAGGCAAGGGGCTTTATAGTGGGTGCTCCCCTGTCATCAATGCTAAAGGTTGGATTTGTTCCGATAAGGAAAGGGGGTAAATTACCCTGGAAAAAGAAGAGTGTGACATATGAGCTTGAATATGGAAAGGAAATAATCGAAGTCCATGAGGATGCTTTTAAAAGGGGTGAAAACGTGCTGCTAGTTGACGACCTCCTTGCGACCGGTGGAACTACACTTGCTGCTGTCGAGCTGATAGAATCCGCGGGAGCCAATGTAGGCGCTCTGGCATACTTGGTAGTCCTTAATTACCTAAATGGAAGGGAAAGGCTGAAAAATTACAGGATATATAACGTGCTGGACTACTGAACCGCAAATCTTAGAAATGCAGCAATGCCGCCAAAGCTTTTTAACCAGGCTCTGGCATTGTCGTCAGCAGTGAAAATTTTAACTTTTCCTCCCTTTTTTTCAACATTAGCCATTATTTTTATAATTCTGTCCCTTGCCAGCTGGTCACTGAGCAATTCTGAAAGAACAAAAAGGTATTCAATTGACCCGAGGGCAGTCGCCATTTCTATGTTGTCCATTCCATAACTTACAGGCATATTTTTGCTTATTCTGGAGTTAAATTCCTCCATTATCGAAATTTCTTCAAGAACTTGCAAATTTTTAATTGCTTTGTTCAGGGTGTCCCTTTTCAGTGCCTCGTTTATACCGGCAATGCCGCCGTAAGATGTATCAACTGATATAATTTCCCTGCCTCTGGCTTTAAGCTTTAGCTGTTCTAGGAATTCATTTTTTAACATTGACGGACCTGCAAAGGCAAGGAAGTCAGGCCTTTGCTCATCAACGATCTTGGCAATTTCGTCGGTGACCTCCGCTATAACACCGTTCTTTTTATTTTCATTCAATTCAGGGTGACCCTTAACCCTTATATCAATGGACTTTTGCATTAAAATTGATGTCCCGCTGTTTGTCACCTTTGCCACGGCAACTTCTTCATTGTCCACTGATATTATAATCAAATTTATCCTGGTCCTCTTCTCGGCATCCTTTATTCTGTTTATATCCGGCTGATTCCAACTCATTTCCTTTATAACTGTTATAATAGAACCAGGGTCTATGTTTATTGTATGGTGCTTGCCCTTGATTTCAATATCATCGGGGCAATCAGTTACAATACCGTGCACCCTTAACCTGCTGCTCATTGGTTGCATCTCCGCCCATTCCACCTTAATTCTAACGGTTATGCTTCTTCTGTAACTGCTGTCGTTTGTCTTTATTTCACGCGTAGTTCTCCCTACCAGTTCATCATCCTTATACAGGAAATTATAAAGTTCCCAAAGGTCGTCCTCATTATCAAGCCTTAATTTTATTAATTTTAGGCGGTAATCCACATCCAAAATTTTCATTTATATATGATAACCGGACTGTCAATATAATAGTTTAGCTGTAGGTTTTAGTGCATGCGATAACCCTTTATTTATTATAAAACCATCGCTTAAAAGCAAAAGTTAGGTAAACACTGCCGATATGTGTCAGCGTTTTATGACACCCTGACACAGAATCAGCGTCCATGTTTATTTTTCATCATATATTGGGATTTTCTAAATATTAAACTGCATGAAACGGCAATTTAGCTAAAATAATTTTA
>JBMFTE010000008.1:0-30974 GCA_049967195.1 Nitrososphaeria archaeon | reverse complement strand
TTAAAAAGTATTCCGCACGTGGTTGTGAGCCTCATCGATGAAGCGGGACGCGCCCAGCTTTAGCCGGGCGTAGTTCACTCAACAAAATTCCATAAATAAGATTGGCCTTATAATATCGTTTTTGTGATTTATTACAATATGCTTTCAGTGTTCAAGCTCGGGTTTTACCCGGATGATGAACAAATGCAGATGAACCCAAACTGGGGGTTAGCGGTACGGGAAGCTCACAGCTTTAATGCGAGAGGATGCGACGGTAATTTTGTTGAAGAGTTGCTTTTATATTGGAAATTTAAATTATAGTGCATGGAAAAAGATACAAGCAAACTGATTGCAGAAATAATGCGAAGAGGTGGAACGCTTCTAGCCGAACCATGTCCCAAATGTGGCGGCCTTATGGTTAAATATAAGGGTAGAACATTTTGCCCAAAATGTGATAACATTACAAGCATAGAACAAATTGAGTCTGCAGGAAAAGGCAACGACATAGCCTTAATACGCCAGCAGATCATTACTAAAATAAAGGTGTTGTTAGCCAGTAATGAAAGCGATTTATTTGTCTCAAAATCCCTGCTTTATTATTCTAAAACCCTCGTTGAATTAAGTAAACTGAGCAGTGAAAACAATGAAGAAAATAGCAATTCTTAGAATAGGGCACAGGTTATACCGCGATAAAAGAATAACGACACATTGTGGATTGGTAGGAAGAGCCTTTGGCGCCGATTGCATCATAATATACGGAGAAAAAGATGAGAACACGATAAATTCTATTGCTGATGTGGCAAAAAACTGGGGTGGAAGATTCAGTGCTAGGTTTACGGACAGCTGGAAAAGCGAAATAAAAAAATGGAAAAACGAGGGAGGCACAGTGATACACTTAACAATGTATGGAATACCATTGCCTGAAGTCGTAGATAAAGTACATAAATTGGAAAAAATAATGGTCGTAATTGGCAGTGAAAAGGTTCCTGGGGAAGTTTATCGGTTAGCTGACTATAATGTCGCAATAGGAAACCAACCCCATTCAGAAGTGGCTGCGCTAGCCGTGTTTTTAGACAAAATCAATGACGGGGTTGAATTTAAATTGAATTTTGAAAATGCAAAAATTATGGTAATACCGCAAGAAAAGGGCAAGCGTGTGGAAAGGCGCGGTTAAATTACACAGCTTTTAAACAACCCCTAGACAAGCTCCCTTAACATATCAGGAATATATTCGATAATGATTTTAAGCATGGCCGGATTTAGAGCCAACCGCCTTACTAAATGTGAGTGAAAATCAAACTCCCTGCCTGTTAATTTGCTGCTGATTTCGTGTATTTCAGAGATGATTTTTAATATCTCCCCACTGGACATTTTTTTATATACACTGGCAAGGGCTAGCTGTCGCTTTAATTCTGAACCAAATAAATTATCATAGCTTTTATTGTAATCAGCAAACGTGCCTTTTACTGATTCAGCGCCAGCAAGCATTCCACCCAAGCCTCCTGACACTATCCCGCCGCCTGTAGTTGGCTTTGTTTGACCACCAGCATCGCCAACCTTTAATGTGCGTTTATTTGCCTTTTTGTTTATTCCTCCAATAACAAGAGACGAAGAGATTGCTTTTATAGGATAACCGCTAATATTTACTGCCCCCAGATTTTTTTCCATAAATTTGAGTGCAAAATTCGGATCACCAGAAGAGCCAACCTTTGCCAACCCATCACCAAGTGGAATGTACCAGCCAAAGAAATCAGGAAGTAGGCGTTTATCTATAAAAACCATGATCCCGTCGTAGAACCCATTTTTTATGGCATAGACAAATTGCGTTGCGGGCATAAGACCTTCTTTATTGTCATACCCCACTACACCACTGGCGTCAATTAATAGATCACTTTTATATTCATCACGTGAAGTTTTTAAAGAGACACCATCATTTGATTCATTATATGCCTCTATGCGAGTACCTATTTTGACTTCAGAACCAGCTTTAACTGCTTCCGCCGCAAGCTGTTTATCGAACTCTTCACGATCTAATATAATCAGATTTGATTCAGACAGATCAAATTCAAACTTTTTTCCTTCTGCAAATACAACTTGTCCAGTCTCTACCTGCTTATTGATTATTTTACTTATAGGCGATACTTTCATTTCAATTAATCCATTAAGCGATATTAATCCGCCACACTTTTCGGGTATCCCTATTTCTCTGTCTTCTTCAAATACAATAACACTTTCTCCCCTTCTGGCGGCCTCCCTGGCAGCCAGTAGCCCTGCCGGCCCGGCCCCTTTTATTGCCAGATTATACTTTTTTGCCATGTTATTCATCAATATACAGTCATATTTATAAATATGAAATCTTTTTACCGATGCGTAATGTCTACACCAATTAGAGCTATTATTAGGATTTCGGGCAGGGATATTAATGGTAATAAACCATTAATAGCCGCCCTTAGAGATATAAGAGGCATAAATTTTAGTACGGCCATGTTAATAATCAGGGCGCTTAGGCTGGATCCATCCATTAGGTTGGGAAAATTAAATGAAAGTCAGCTACAGTCATTAGAAAGGGCAATATCCAATCCGAAGGCATTAAATGCCCCGGGGTGGCTGTTGAACAGGCGCAAGGATATTGAAACTGGTGAAGATCTTCATTTGTTAGAGAGCGACCTGTCATTTAAAGTCAAGGAAGATATAGAGCGCGAAAAGTTAATGAACAGCTGGAAGGGCATGAGGCACACCCTTGGTTTAAAGGTAAGAGGGCAAAGAACTAGGACAACCGGTCGCAAGGGAATGACTGTAGGGGTCAGAAAGAAAGCTCTTATACAGCAGGCAGCGCAGGCAGCAGCTCAGCCTGAAACAAAAAATGAGGAAGGCGGGAAGTAAAAATGGGAGACCCTAAAAAACCCAAAAAATCTTATACGACACCTAGAAATCCATGGGACAAGGTCCGCCTTGATAGTGAGCTACAGCTAATAGGAACATACGGCCTTAAAAATAAAAGGGAACTATGGAAAGCCGCTACAATTATATCAAACATACGAAGACAGGCAAGGATGCTTCTTGGAGCCACCGCTGAGGCAAGGGAACAGCAGGAGAAAAAACTTATAAATAGTTTGCATAAACTTGGTCTTCTTAAAGAAGAGCAGTTAAATTTGGATTATATTTTAAATTTGACTGTAGAGGACCTACTTGAAAGAAGGCTACAAACAATGCTCTGGCGCAAGGGACTAGCAAAAACAGTTTATGAGGCTAGGCAGATTGTTTCTCATAAAAAAGTATTAATTGGAAATTCCATCGTTAACAGGCCAGGTTATCTTGTGCCTGTCAAAGAGGAAGGACTGATAAAGGTGAATGAACATTGAGTGAAGATAAAGTAAACGAGCAAGAAAATCAATCAGAAGTGAAGCAGGAAGAAGAGAAATGGGGAATTGCCCATATTTATAGCAGCTTCAATAATACAATTGTACATGTAACCGATTTATCAGGTGCTGAGACAATATCATTTAGCAGCGGAGGCATGCATGTAAAGGCAGATAGATTGGAGGGTTCGCCATATGCAGCAATGAAAGCTGCAACAGCAGCAGCTGCTGCGGCAAAGGATAAGGGGATAAATGCATTACACATCTATGTGCGTGGTGAGGGGGGCACCGGCGCGAAGACGCCAGGTCCGGGTGCACAGGCAGCTATACGTGCTCTTGTAAGAGCCGGATTTAGGATAGGAAGGATAGAGGACGTAACTCCTGTACCGCACGATTCAACTAGGCCACCAGGCGGGAGAAGAGGGAGAAGAACGTAAATTGGCTGTAGAACTGCTTGAGTCACAAAAGGAGAGCTTATCAGTTAGGATAGATGAATATGATTTGAACTATGCAAACGCAATAAGAAGATATATTATGTCAGAGGTACCCACACTGGCAATCGAAGACGTAGTAGTTGTTGAGAACTCTTCACTAATTTATGATGAAATTATAGCTCATCGTTTAGGGCTTGTGCCACTAAAAACACCAAAAAAGTACCTTGAACAGACAGGAGTTCAACTTATGATGGTATTGGACGCGAAAGCAGAGGAGGGAACGAGAACGGTCTATTCGGGGGAACTGGTTTCAGTAGAGGATAAAGAGGTTTATCCAATTTCCACTGAAATCCCGTTGCTTAAATTGGCTAAAGGGCAATCAATTAAAATAGAAGCCTATGCCAGACTCGGTAGCGGTAAAAACCACTCAAAATTTTCGCCCGTATCAAAGGCAACGGTAAAACCATCGCCACTTGTTAATGTAATTAACGATTCAACAGATAAAATGAAAGAAATAGTTGCTTCATGCCCTCGTGGTGTATTTTATGTAAAAGATGGAAAATTGGCAGTGGCTGACGAGGATGCATGTACATTCTGTATGGAGTGCATAAAAGCAGACCCGGCTTCTGTGGAAATTAAAGAAAAGTACAATTCTTATATATTGAGCATAGAAAGCATAGGGCAGCATGAAGCCAGAGATGTATTAATGATGGGGATAGATTTAATTCAAAGGGATATAGGGGAATTAACGGGAAAGGTGATGGCGCTTTGATCGATGTAGCAACCTCAAAGGAATTAAGTGATGCTTACAAGAGCACTAAACATCAAATATGGAAGAGAGTCAGTGAGGAACTTACAAAACCAGGCAGGCCAAAGGCAATTAACGTATCAAAAATAGAAAGACTCGTACCAGATGGATCAACAATAATTTTTGTTGGTAAAATCTTGGGCGGGGGAAAAATTAGTAAAAAAATTACTGTGGGAGCCCTCGGATTTTCCGCCTCTGGAAGGGAAAAAATAAATAATGCGGGCGGGGAAGCCATGTTGTTGGCAGATTTTGTAAAAAAATACATGAAAAAAGGGGGTATAATAATTGTCAAGTGAAGTTATATATTTAGATGGAAAAGGATTAATTATGGGCAGACTGGCCAGTTTGGTGGCTAAAATGCTTCTTGAAGGTAAATCGGTTTACGTATTTAACACGGAACAGATAGTGATATCAGGCAATAAACGCTCTATAATAGAGCAGTGGAAAAAGAAGCTAGAGATACAAAGCAGGATAAATCCAAAGCATACGCCGCCGCACTATAGAAGGCCAGACAGAATCTTCAGAAGGGTAGTAAGGGGCATGCTACCCCGGGATAAACCAAAGGGAATTGTTGCATTTAAGAATCTAAAGGTTTATCATGGAGTGCCAGAAGAATTTAAAGACCTTAAGTTGTTAAAGATGGACAAAGCAACAGCAAAGGGATTTGAAACTGATTATATTAAACTTGTAGACCTTAGCAAAGAATTGGGGTGGAGCATTGAAAATGCCAGCTAAAAACGATTCCGAAAAGGTATATTTCGGTTCAAGAAAAAAGGCAAACGCGTTTGTTTCTCTTGAGCCGGGTACGGGAATAATAAGATATAACGGCATGCTGGTTGAGGCATTGCCAACACAATTAGAGTCCTTGATAACGGTGCCAGTAAAGCTAGCAGGAGACAAGCGGTTCAAAATTAATGCTCACATAATCGCTAAGGGGGGAGGCGCAGTGAGTCAGGCATACGCGGCGTCAATTGCTTTGGCTAGGGCATTATCAGATTATTTTAAAGATGATGAAAAGGTAAAAAGCGCAATTTTATCCTATGATAGGCATTTACTGATTGGGGATCCACGCCAGAAAGAGCCGAAGAAGTTCGGCGGACCAGGAGCAAGAAGAAGAGAACAGAAGTCTTACAGGTAAAACTAAATAGTGTTTATATCGGTAATAATTCCTTTTTTGCTATGAAACTTATAGTAGGTGCTCACATGCCAATCACAGGAGGGATTGATGTGGCGGCAAGCAGAGCTGAAGAACTTGGTTTGCCAGCATTTCAAATATTCACCAGGTCGCCTAGGGGGTGGTTGTACCAGAAATTAAGCGAAAAGAGCATAGATCAATTTAAACGCATAAAAGGTGATAAATATGTATCAGTGAATTCTCATATGCCTTATTTAGTCAATTTTGCTTCACCTAAGGACAGCATCTATAAAATGTCTATACAATCGCTAAAATACGAGCTAAAAACCGCAAGCGCTTTGGAATTAAACCATGTTGTATTGCATGTGGGAAGTCACTTGGGAAAGGGGTTGGACTTCGGCAAAAAGAGGGTCGCTGATGCCATAAAATTGGCGCTTGATGATGTGGCATGTGAGTGTAACGTGTTGCTTGAAAACATGGCTGGGCAGGCCAACAGCGTAGGATCTAGGTTCTATGATTTGGGCGGTATTTTGAATCTAATTGATGACAAAAGGGTAGGCATATGTTTGGATACGTGCCACGCTTATGCCGCAGGCTATGACATAGCAAGTGCCTCTGGGCTTCATTCTATGCTTGATGAAATAAATAACCACATAGGGTTAGATCGAATAAAACTAGTGCACTTAAACGATTCCAAGTCCAGGCTAGGCGGTGGGCTTGACAGGCACGAAAAAATAGGCAAGGGATATATTGGCATTAAAGGATTCAAAAAGATCTTGTCAGACTCGACATTTGCCACCCTTCCTCTTATACTTGAGACACCTGTAAACGATTACCATGAATACGCAGATGAAATACAAGTAATAAATAATATAATCTGTGATGACACGGAGTTAAAAGTTTAAACATTGGTTTTCAGAATATTGCATGTTTATCGGTAATTTAATATAAAAACATAATTATTTAGACAGTATTTTTATAATATTTTAAAAACAAAGCTTAATAATGCATCATGGGAGATTATCTTGGAATTGACAGGGTGGGGCGGCGTATATCTTGATATAGTAGTTACTCTGTTGTTAGGTTTAGCCGTACCCGTATTATCTTATGTTATTGGAGCAACCCTCTACAGAGGTGATTATGCGGACAAAAGGAAAAGATTTGAAAGCGGTAATAAAGAGGAGGGCAGAGGAAGAGGGATGTTTATGATGCAGTATTATTCTTATGCGCTAATATTTATGGCTTCCGAGCCGGCATTTGTAATACTTTTTGTGTTCCTACTGCTTTTTAACTATGTTTCTTATACCATATTTATTTTTGGGATACTGATATATGTCCCAGCTCTTATGTTTTCAACTGCGCTTGCGGGGGAGATTAAAAAATGGATGATCAACAGGGATTAGCTTGGTTTGGCAGTCTTGAGGAAATAGCCAAGAAATCGCTTGATTATTTGAAAAAAAAGGACCTGCTTACAAAGACTGTAAGCTGGGGTGTGGATTATTCCCTGTGGCCAGCCCATCTTATGACTTCGTGCTGCGGGGCAGAGCTTGCCGCTGCCTCTTCACCCAGATTTGATTTGGAGAGACTTGGCTTCCTGCCATTTGGCAGCCCAAGGCAGACTAACCTCATATTGGTAGAAGGCACTACTACAATAAAAATGGCAAGAATAGTAAAGAGGTCTTGGGAACAAATGCCTTCACCAAAGTGGGTAATTGCCATGGGTGCCTGCGCCATGGATGGCGGAATTTTTTTTGATAGTTATAATACCATAGTTGTAAGAGACTATTTGCCAGTGGATATATATGTGCCGGGATGCCCACCTAGGCCTGAAGCGCTAGCTCAGGGGGTACTGATGCTGCAAGAAAAAATCAAGCGTGAAAGACAGGAATTGATAAAAACCGGTGTAAATAAATGATCTTAAATAATGAGGATATAACCAAATTAGCTCAGATAAAAGAGGATGAAAAGGGGGGAATAATTGATGTATTTGTAACGGACACTAATGCATTGAAGAACGTTGCTTTATCTTTAAGCAAGGCTGGATTTGACCACTGTTTATCGGTAACATGTGTTGATTACAAGTCCAAGATGTCAGTTATATGGCACATTTCAAGTTATAGCAAAGATGAATATAAGGGTCATGTTGTGCAGCTTAGGATTGACGTAGATACCAGTAAGCTTGCCCCTGATCCTAATTACAGGGCGCCAATGATAGACGTGCCATCACTTGTAGAGGTATGGAAAAGCGCCGAATTTCTCGAGCGGGAAGCGCATGAAATGTTTGGGGTCAATTTTCAGGGGCACCCTGATCTGAGGCCGATATTGCTTCCTGAAGATTTTTACGGCAAGTGGCCCATGAGGAAAGATTTCACATTTAACAAAAGTGGGATGAAATATGAATTTGAATGAGAAGGTTTATGATATAAGTGAAGCAGGTAGCATTGAGCCTGAAGGAGACCGGACGATAGCGCTCCAAATAGGACCGTCGCACCCCGGCTCAGGCCATATGAGAATAAAGGCGTGGATGGATGGGGACATTATAATCAAGGTTGACCCTGACATAGGGTTCGTGCATAGGACGAGCGAGTGGCTAAGCGAAAGGAGGCAGTTCATCAAGGCAATCCCCATAGTGGAAAGGATAATGTTGCCTGACACTGTTCACGCTAACCTTGCCTATGTGTTGGCCTTGGAGAAAATACTTGGAATTGAGCCTCCACCACGGGCACAGTATTTGAGGAGTTTGTCTGCTGAAATTAACAGAATAACCAGCCACCTTTATGGAATAGGAATTTTCGGGATATTTCTGGGGTCATCAACGGTATATATGTGGGCCTTTGGTGACAGGGAGCCCTTTATTGATTTGATGGAGATGCTTACTGGGGCTAGGATAACTAACTCGTACATAGTGCCCGGCGGGGTGAGGTGGGAAATGCCCAAGGGGTTCAGGGAAAGGGCCGAGTCAACTCTTCAGTATATGGAAAACAGGTTCAACGACTATAACGATATCTGGGCGAAGAATCCAGTGGTGGAGGCCAGGACTGTAAACGTTGGTGTCGTTGACAGAAATAGGGCAATAAAGCTTGGGGTGGTAGGGCCCAATTTGAGGGCATCGGGAGTGGATTATGACACAAGGAAGGCATCACCCTATGCGGCTTACAAAAATATTGACTTTGATGTTCCCACAATGGATCATGGTGACGCTTATGATAGGCTTCTGATAAGAATCGAGGAGATCAAGCAGAGCATCAGGATAATTAGACAGATATTGAAAGACATTCCTGAAGGGAAGATAATTGCAGACAGCATTTATTCTCAGCTAAACCCTGTTATGAAGAAGGTGTTTGAGCAGGAACAGAGAGTAATGTTTCCCGCATTTTTCAACCAAATGAGGCCTGCTGCGGCCGAATCAATTGCTAGAGTAGAAGCTGGAAGGGGGGAAATTTTCTTTTATCTTAAAACCAATGGCGATAAATATCCTTACAGGTTCAGATGGGTTACTCCTTCGTTTCGTAACCTAGCTTACTTTACCGATGTTGCGGTTGGTTATAGACTTGCTGATTTGCCAGCAATATATGGCAGCATAGATTATTTTCCACCAGAGGCAGACCGGTGATGGGAATTTTAATTTTAATTATCTGGCTTATACAGGATTTGCTGTACTTGATAGTGTTCCCCGGTCTAGTTGTTGCCATGGTACTGGTTATCTTGCTGATATACCTCGAGAGGAAAATTGCCGCAAAGGTGCAAATGAGGTTTGGACCGCTTTATGTATCTAGGAAAGTCGGTGGTGCTCTGCAGTCAGTATCCGACCTGTTGAGGTTTAGTTTTCAGGAATTTATATTGCCTGTTGGAAGTGACAGTCTAGCCTTCCTGATAGCGCCTGGATTTATGTTTGCCTTTGCCATGATGCCCCTGATCTTCATTCCCGTAGGGCCTTATTACTCATACCTTTTCCCCAGCACACTTACAATACTTTTTTCAGTTGCTCTGATAACAATAACGCCAATTTATGCCATAATAGTTGGATGGTCTAGCGACAACAAGTTTTCTTTTATAGGTTCCCTGAGGGAGGCATTCTTGGTAATTTCATATGAGATACCGCTTCTTCTTTCGGTGGTCGCCATGGTTTTAGTCTACAGAACTTTAAACTATATACCTGCCGTGGCCTTTCAGGAAACCCATCTTCCGGGAATACTCCTTAACCCCATCGCTGCACTTGTATTTATTATTGTGGCTATAAGGTCAACAGGCAGGTTTCCATTTGATATAACTGAAGCCGACAGTGAACTTATAATGGGGTTATATACAGAGTACAGCGCTTTGTTTTTTGGTATAGGAATGGCCACACCATATATCGAGCTTTACGCGTTAAGTCTGATATTTTCGCTCTTGTTCCTAGGCGGATGGTGGCCCGCACCGTTACATGCTACCGGCCTCCTTGCAGGACTGTTCCTGCCGGGCATAATAGTTATAATCAAGGCATTCATTGTGATGATCATCCTAGTTTTTCTGAGAGCCGTATATCCAAGGTATAGGGTGGACCAGGCTATCAGGTCGGGATGGGAGCGGATAATTTACCTTGGAATTATTGCCGTTATAATTTCTATATTAGAGATGATAATAATATGAACAGTGAGAAAAAAAGGAAAATGAGAGGTAATGTTGAAGGCAACGCTAGGGCTTTGGCCACAGGGTTCAAATACTTGGTGGAGCCCAACAGAATGACGCTGGATTATCCGGTTGAATCAATGAAACTGGCATCAAACTATAGGGGATTTTTCACGGTAGATGACAAAAAGTGCATTGGCTGCAGCATGTGTGAAATGGTTTGCCCCCCTGAGGCCATAACCATGGTTCCAAGGGTGGTATCTCCTACAGGAGAAACGTTGCCTGTGCAGGAGGAGACAAAGCAGGACGCAGGTGCAAAACCCGCAAAAAAAACAAAAAGGCCTGTTGTGAACTGGGGCCGTTGCATATACTGCTATTTCTGCTTTGATATATGCCCAGTTGATGCTTTTGTGCGTTCAAACATTCACGATTTAGCTTACTATAATGATGCGGACTACAGGCCTAGCTATGAGGAATACCTAAAGTTGCCTGAGGACCCGGTTAAGAAATCTAAAAAGGTTGTGCCAAAGCCTGACTTAAAGAGAGGGATAAAATATGAGCCTGCTCCTTGATCTTGTTTTTATCGTGCTGGCGGTTATGCTGATAGTGTTTGGAGCCATAACTGTATTTCACAGGTCTCTAGTCTATTCTTCTGTATTTCTGGCATTTCTGGGGCTTACAAATGCAGCAGTATTTTATATTCTGGGATTTCCCCTGCTGGCCTTTATACAGATTATAATTTATGTAGGTTCAGGAGTTCTTTTTATAATTATAGCCGTTAGCATGCTGAAGGAACCAAAGGCAGCAAGGGTAAACGCCGGCAACGAGGCGGCGCTGGCGGTTTTTATAATTGCTTTTGCCGTAGCTGTAGTAGTTTCAATAGGAATAGTTCCTACATCAACCGGTTATGCGAGTGTGCAGGGCTTGTTGCAGTACATTGTGTCTAATGGAGAAATATCTATATTCATTCTTATTGCAGTGCTATCAGTTGCGCTTATAGCTTCAATTTCTATCGCAATAAGAGATGATCGACAATGAATGGCATTATATTTATCTTGATAGCGGGGATTTTTGTGCTTGAGCTTGGGATAGCAGGCCTTGTGTATAACAGAAACCTAGTTAAGATGCTTTTGTCTCTGGAAGTGTCTTTCAATGGGGCAATCCTGCTTGTACTTTACATCTCATGGATGCTGTTTAGGCCTCAACTCGCAGGTTCGCTTGTGTTCTTTTCGATTGTACTAGCCATAGGAGAGATTTCCATAATTCTTAGTGTGTTAATTTATATGTTCAAGATGAAAATGCTAAATGAGCTGGATCAGGACGAAATAGAGGATGATGAAAAATGAATTATATTGCAATTTATGTGATGCTGATTCCATTTATTGTTGGGGCAATCCTGCTTGCGTTTAATGGGAGGATTAAACCTACTATAGGCGCCTATGCCGTGGCGGCGTCTCTTGTTCTGGTTACAGCAGTTGACAGCATCCTACTTTATACTTATGGCTCATATATTTCAACCATAGTGAGTCTTGGGAAGCTTGGATCATTTTCCCTAATAATTGATGGTCTAAATTGGCCAATAATAGCAGGCATAGGGCTCGTAACGGCCGTAATATCCGTGTATTCTTACCCATATATGAAAGTAAGGATGAAGGAGATGGGGAAGGAACATGAATGGGGAATATATTATTTTCTTTATGCCTTTTTTTCAACGGCAATGTTGGGCATAGTCGAATCGAACAACTTTATATTATTCTACATATTTCTGGAAGTAGCCCTTATAGCATCTTTCCTTCTTATAGCCTTTTACGGCTACGGAAACCGGTCAAGGATTTCCCTGATTTACCTTATATGGACACATCTGGGAGGATTTCTCTTCTTGACCGGGGCATTCATATATGGGCTAGCGCTTGGCACGTTCAACTTCTATCCAGTTCCTACAAACATATCGATTCTGGGGCCACTCACTTTAATTGTAGTGGTGCTTGTCATACTCGGGCTTCTCATAAAGATGGCGGTTTTCGGGGTTCACATGTGGCTACCTTATGCCCATGCCGAAGCTCCAACCCCCGTTTCCGCACTGCTATCTCCAGCTATGATCGGCATAGGGGGATATGCCATCATCAGGATTCTTTATATAATGTTTCCCTTATACCTTGAAAGAGGGCAATGGATACTACTTGCTCTTTCGCTTATAACTATAATATATGGAGGAATGATGGCTCTAAGGGAAACCGACTTCAAGCGTTTGCTTGCTTACTCCAGCATAGCGCAGATGGGATATATGCTTATGGGAATAGCTACCCTTTCCCCGTTGGGCATACTCGGGGCTTTGATGCAGTTTTTCTCGCACGCAGTAGGCAAATCAATGTTATTCTCCTCTTCTGGTGTGCTTATAACCGAAAACGATAACCTAAGGGATATTAGAAAGATGGGCGGACTCGCCAAGTCCATGCCATATACTTCAACCTTTGCAATGCTTGGCTTTATGGATATTTCCGGGCTTCCTCCGACCTTCGGTTTTTTCAGCAAACTTTTCATACTCATCGCCGTTGGATCTGAGCTTGTAAAGCTTGGCACTGCAGGCATAATAGTGCTGGTCTTTGTGCTTATAGGTTTCGGAATAACACCAGCATACTCTTTTGTAGCCATGAAGAAAATATTTTTTGGCTCTGAAAGCATTAAGGGAAAGGAAGGAAGTATGTACATGCTCGTGCCCATGGCTATAATAGCTTTCATGGGAATAATTACATTCATGTTCCCTGGGGCGATAATAGGGCCAATAAACGAATTCCTAAGAGGGGCATATTTGGGGTTGATGATGTAAAAATGATGAGTTATGTATTATTTTTGATATGGGGCCTGCCGATGATTGCAGCCGCACTGGGACTAACTTCAAAGAAGCTTGCGCCGTTCCTGTCGATAGGGTCTATATTTGTATCTTTTTCGCTGTCTTTGCTTTCGGCATTCATGAGCAAAATGCCATATATCCTAAGGATTCCATGGTTCAGTTTTCTGGGGGAAAACGTGTCAATGGGGATGCTGTTTGATGGTCTTTCAATAGTCATGGGCACAACGGTCGCGCTGGTGTCTTTTCTGATATCGGTGTATAGCTATAAGTACATGGAGAATGATTGGGGATGGACTAGGTACTGGTTCTTCTTTACATTTTTTGTCGGATCCATGATGATGCTTATCTTTGCCAGCAACCTAGTGGTTCTTCTGGTAGGCTGGGAGGGTACAACGCTAGCTTCTTATGCTCTTATAGGCCACTGGTACACCGATGAGCCTGAAAGGTGGGTTGGGGATCCAGACAGAAAAGCTTGGAATGTAAGTATGTGGACAACTCCAAGCCACGCAGGCGTCAGGGCCATGGTCTTTACTTCACTTGCCGACGTAGGGTTCATAACTGGCATAGGCATGCTTTACTATGCTTCTGGCACAATAAGCATACTCGGAATATTGAACACAATGCCACAGATTCTGAGCATTCTTTACAGCAGGGGGCTACTGCTGCCTTTCTTGATAGCTTTTACCCTTGGCGCCTTTGGTAAATCAGCGCAGTTCCCATTTCATGAATGGCTTGTAACAGCAATGACGGGCCCAACTAGCATAAGCGCTCTTATACACGCAGCCACAATGGTCAACGCGGGGGTATACTTCCTGCTCAGGTTTACCCCGATAATCATTACTGCGGCTTATGTGGCAGGCATGTACGCTCCCATATCATCGTTTTTCACATATATTTTGCTGATTGGGGCATTTACCGCTTTTATGATGGCATCAATGGCCGTGTCCTCCAATGAGCTTAAGCTTATTCTTGCATATTCTACATCATCCCAGCTGGGGTATATGTTCATGGCAATTGGGGCGGCTTACTTTGCAGTGCCCACCGTTGCAATATTTGCATCTATGTCCCACCTGATAAGTCAGGCCATATTCAAGGCGGCTCTGTTCATGGCCGCCGGCGTTCTAATCCATGAATTTTCCTCAAGGTATATTAAGAACATGGGTAGCGCATGGAAGAATATGAAATTCACTGGAATAGCTTTCCTTTTTGCAGCCCTTTCGCTCTCAGGCATACCACCATTTTCAGGGTTCTGGGATAAGGATTTGATACTTGATGTTACGCTGTACTCAGGTAATTTGCTAGCATATGCACTCGGGATAGCAGGCGCCTTCCTTACTGCATTCTATATATTCCGCGCATTTAAGCTGATATTTATAAATAAGAACGAAGATACAAAAGAAGTGAAGGAAGCTCATCCTGTAGAACTTTATCCATATTTGTTGCTGGGTGTCCTGAGCTTAGTATTTGGCCTATTCTGGTACTTCCCATATGGAGGCATTTCCCAAATAATATTTAGGCTAATGACCTATAACTCTATAGTTATATGGCCATCATCAATGGTGACTTCTGAGGTAACTATAAACGTCGGCCTTTCTGTAATATCGGTACTTGTAGCGCTTGCCGGCATAGGGCTTGCCATGTATCTTTATGCTAAAAACAGGGAGCTGAACATCAAATCACAATTTCTGCTTGGAGTTCAAAAGTTCCTTTATGACAGGTGGTACATAAATGCAATATATTACCGGATATTTGTAAATGGAACAGCTTGGATATCAAGCTGGATGTACGGGCACATTGAATGGGGTGCCTTTGACAAGTTTTACCACACACTGGTTCCTAGGACGGTAACTGGTCTTGGGTCAAGGCTTAAAAATTACCAGAATGGCAATATAGGCAAGTTCATATCAACAATGATAATTGGAGGGGCCATACTTTTAATAATACTTATCGTAGCAATTGGGGTGATATCAGTTGTATGATTTGCTTCTTGTAACTATAATTGTTCTTATAGCTTCAGCATTGGTGCTTCCCTTTCTACAATCAAGAAAGGGATCTTATGTAGCATCAGGTATAAGCACCGTCCTAGCTGCATACTGGGTGTACAGCACCGTTTCAATGAAGTTTGCTTCTGGCACTTTCATAATAGATCACCTGACTGAAGTTGTGGCAATAGCATCGCTTTTTGCAGGCGCAATTATAGCATTAACCTATGGGCGGCTTGAAGGCAGGTCTAATATAGCTTCATCAATGCTTCTTATAGGCATACTTGGTACGATACTAGTAGCTTCTACGCTCAACCCCCTTGTGATACTAGCATCTTGGGGGCTACTGTCCATAGCCAGTTATGGCATTGCGGCAATACCAAAGGACAAAAAATCCTTGGCTAATTCACTTAAATATGCATTTATGGGCGGGCTTTCACTACAGTTTTTATTGATTGCTATTTTTCTGATCTTTTCAGGAACGCTAGCTGCGGCCGTGATGGTTGGCTTTGCAATACTGCTTGTGGCCACAGGATTCAAAGTCGGGGCTGTACCATTTCATATGTGGCTTCCGGACGTTTATGGCACTTCAGATCCAATATCAGTTTCAACTCTTTCCGCAATCATGAAACTTGGGCCGCTTGCACTTGTGCTAAGGATCATGTTTTATGTAACCGCCGGGTTATCTCCGCGGGCGGTGAATACGTTGCTTCTTATTGGGACTATAATAGCCGTGTTGACTATGACATGGGGGAATGTGGCCGCCACAGTGCAGAACAGCGTTCAAAAGATTCTGGCATACAGCAGCATATCGCACATAGGATTCATATTAATGGGGCTAGTGGTGGCCATGGCATCATACTACTATGGCGTGAATTACTATTTTGTTTTGATAGGTATATTTGTTTACTTCTTTTCTTATTCAATATCTAAAACCAATGTGTTTACTTACATCAGAGGCTTCTCCGACAGGAAGCTAGAAGCGCTAAGGGGAGCGGGTTTAAAATATGGCACAAATTCTGCAATGTTTTCACTATCAATATTAAACTTACTTGGGTTACCGCCGCTGGTGGGATTTTGGGGGAAGCTGCTGATATTTATGTCAGCAGCAAACCCAGCGCTAAGCATGTTCTTTGTAGGACCAATACCATGGTTCACAATAATTGCTATAATAAACAGTGTAATATCAGCGTTTTATTATGTTAAAATAATCCAACAGGTATATGCAGAGGGTAACGCTCATGCTGATTTTAGCAAACTCAATGCCACAATAATCATCTCTGGCTTATTTTTGCTTGTGGCGGGATTCGTTATTCCTTTAGTATTAAGCATTTAAAATGCATGTAAGGAGTTTGAAACAAATCTCAATGGCGCACAGTCGATCAAAATTTTATATGATTGACCTCATGAACCTTCTGTCCTAATATGCCTTATCAACATGCAATATCATTGTAGTTAGCCTTTACGCCGTTGTACGCAGAGACCCTTCTTTTGTACATTATTTAATGATTAGCATCCACATGATGTTCCGCTAACGTTCTAATGAAAAAACAGTTTTAATCCTGTTCCATAATGACGTACCTTCTTTGATACCTGTTATCCTTTTATTAATATCTTCAAGTTGCTATTTCTGATCAATCACGCTCACAAATACGCCTAATATTTCATTAACCAGCTTTTTTTTGTTATATTTGTCAATATGCTATGCAAATGACTTTGGGATTATGTCATAGAGTTATACGAGCAAAATGTCTCGATGGTGTCATAACATTGTCGCTTGTAGTTTTTATCTTGCATTTAGATTAAAATGTAAAAGCGTAGTTTGGTAGGCACCACCATGGATCGCCAGAGTAAGGTTTTTATATTTAGCCTTAAAATAATCGCTGATGACGAATAAAAAAGCAGAAGTAGGTAATGCACCGTCAGCCTCTGCAAACGTTAATTCTGTAAACAAACAGAATGCAGGTAAAGTTAAGTTTCCATGGGCAGTGCTTTTTGGCTTGGGAATGGGTATGCTGGTATATGGTGTGGCCGAAAGCTACGGCCCTGTAACCTCGATTAGCGGCGTAATGCCTAGCAGCCTGGCCTTCCTTGGTTACAGCCTTCCGTATATAGCGGGAGGTATTGGAGCAGGTTTGTCAGGATTGCTTGCTGATTACTATGGCAGAAAAACTTCATTCGTAATCACTACTATTCTTATACTGATAGGCATAGCACTTTATGTAGTTGCATCAACAAACGTGCCAGTTCTTATAATTTCATTCATACTCGTAGGTATGGCAGCCATAGGCCTGGAAAGCCCAATACTTTCCATGATGTCTGAGGCAGTTCCTGCCAAATACCGAGGCAGTTCGTTAACCATAGTTCAAAACTTTGGTAACCTTGGTGTAGCAATAACCTTTATACCGCTCCTGTTGGGCTTAACAGGTGCCGTCAGCACTACAGCAATAGCGCTCCTCTTCATTGCCCCTCTGGCAGCACTCATAATAATAGTTATATGGGCAAGAGAATCAATACCTTGGAAATCTGCAGCCGGCAAAACTGACGAAAACATCCAGGAAGCATGGAATTCAATAGAAGATAAGGGTACAGAAAATATAGTTCCCTCAGCAGGTATGGGGTTGAGGTTCTTAACCCTTATACTGATCGGGATAATTCAAGACGTAGCATTCGTATACATAACATATGGTGTAAGCTATACATACTTTTTCCCCATAGCGCCAGATGTAGCACTCGTTGGAGGGTTGACCATGGTTGTTGTGGGAATCATAGCAGGAATCTGGGTAGTTCGTAGAGTAAGCAGAAAATCCTTTACAACATTTTCATATGGCCTGCTGGTTATCCTGTGGGCTATGATATGGATATACGTTGATGCTACGGGTGATTTTGCAAGTAGCAGATTGCTGGCATTGATGGCAATACCATTCATTGCCGTTGAAACTACATGGGCTTCAAGGGCAATGCTTGAGCCTGAACTTTTCCCAACGAAAAGGAGGGCAACGTACATATCCATAGTAAGGCTAGTTGTTTGGGTAACCACGGGCATAATAACTGGCATCTTGACATATTACGCGCCAGCATTCAATGTGGCAATGGCAGTTACAATGATAATATTCCTGATCGGAGCAGCAGCCGCGTGGACATGGCAGAAAAAGGGATTTGAAACTGGTAGAAAAAGTCTGGCAGGGCATGACGTTAAGCAGTAAAGACAATAAGATATTTTTTTACTTAATTATTTTAAATAATATTTAGCCTTGAATTATTAGCTTTACTGAAGCAATATAATCGGCTAGGCTTTTTTCCTGAATGCAATCATTGCAGATACATGTTCCTCCTGTTGTTTCTATGGGGCAATAGTATTTGTATTCGCATGTGCTACAATCTGCTTCCTTGTTACATATGGCACAATTGAAAGTGATGTAAACCTCCTTTGCCAAAACTTTCTCAAGGGCCCTTTTGGCGTTAGCCATATTAGCACTTTCCCTGATGATAAATCCGCTCCCACTCTTGTAATATATGCTGGAACGCATAAGTTCCATAAAATCGTTCCTTTCAAGTTTAGGAAGATTGAACCATTCGCCAACTTTTACCCTGAACACGTCCTGTACCATGAACCTTAAGTTTAAAATGGCAAATATAAGCTAAACTGTTATTACCAGTGAAACCAAAAAAGCAACCAACACAAGCACCACATCGACTGCACTAAAGTTATATTCTACCAGCCGGGTGGGCTTTTTTGACGCTCCATAGCCTCTAAGCTCGATTGCCTCTGCCATCTGCTGGCTTCTCAATACCGAAATTACGATAAGCGGCACAATAACAGGCAGAGAATTTTTTATCCATTTTGCAGGGTTCTTTGCCTGAAGATCAAGCCCCCGCGACATCTGCACCTCTACTATCTGGCTCAGGTCCATTGCAAGTAAAGGAATAAATCTAAGCGTGGATACAATTACGAAGGAGATATCACGTGGCATTCTTAGCCATCTTGTTATAAATTCTATTTCATCAGGAGAAAGGGTGGTGAAAAACAATGAAGATGATACCACTAAATTGAAGAACCTCAGGGAAATTGCTGCCGAGAAAAAAAGGCTATATCTGGCTAACATTTCTGTCAAAAATATAAAAATGGAAAATGGAATGCCCAGAAGCGCAGACCGCAGGGTTTTATTGATAATCCTTGCAAAAGCTGATATAATTAAAATCATTGTAAGTAAAATTAATGACCGGTAAAAGTTGAAAATGGCAAGAGATGTTATTATAAGTATTAAAGACATGATAATTTTAGCCCTAGGATCTCGCCTTAAGAGCCAGGAATTTTTACCCTGATAGATGTATGCCTTCATCAGGCTTTTTGCCATTGCTTTATCATCTCAACCGCATGGACCTCATCAGCAGGAGGCTCATTAAAACCGATACCGCTTGCAAGCGATGCTAACTGTGGGGCAATGAGATTGGCAGATGCAAAAACTGCATTATTAAAGCTGATTGAGCGCAAATTGCCGTCTATTAGAACTTTGCCACGAGAAATTATGACCGTTCTTGGGTTAATTGGCCACAAAAATTCAAGGTCATGCGTAGATATTATTACGATCCTACCACTTATTGCTAATCGTTTTATAATTTCTCTCAGATTTTTCTTGTTTACCGCGTCCTGCCCTACAGTTGGCTCGTCAAGCATTATAATTTCAGGTTTCCATGCCATAACAGCAGCAATGCACAGCCTTTTCTTTTCCCCCCCACTAAGGCTAAGTGGGGGCCTGTCTTTAAACTCATAAAGGCCAAATTCATACAGCACTTCCTTGGTTTGTTGTTCAATTTCAATTTTACTAAATCCAAAATTTTTCAATCCAAAACTTATTTCGTCAGTTACACTGCTGGCAAAAAGCTGGTGGTCTGAATTCTGCATAACCAGCCCAACCCTTCTCGACAGTTCAGAAATTTTGGTTGCCTTGGTATCTGCACCAAAGATCTTCACAGATCCCCTTGTTGGTTTTAGGATGCCATTCAGGTGCTTTAAAAGGGTGGTTTTTCCGGAACCGTTGGCGCCAACTATAGCTAGCACTTCGCCCTTTTTTACTTCAAAACTTATGCCATTTAGTACGGGATAATCATCATAAGAAAAATAGATGTCATTTACTTGAATCACCTTGCCTTTAGCCTCCCCACAAAATCTCTTACCGTAAGTTCAAGCGGATCATACTGGAGTTCCCTTTGCACTGATATTATAGGCGGAACTCCTACGCCATAACTCTGCAGGTTACCCTTTAATGCCTGTTGGGTATTATCAAACATTTTTACAGCTCCGTCTGCCATGACCATGATGTGGTCCGAAATTTCAAGTGCCAGTTCAAGCCTGTGTTCAACAATTATTGCAGAAATCCCGTATTTACTTTTCAGCAACTTGACAATATTAATTATGCTCATTGCGGTCTTTGGATCCAAGAGTGATGTGGGTTCGTCCAGCACTAAAAGCTTTGGCCTGAGCGCCAGTATTCCTGCCAGAGCAACTATTTGCTTCTGCCCATCGCTTAGCTCGTAGATTGGTTTTTTTCTGATATCATCCAGAGAAAGCAACTTTATTACTTCATCAATTCTTTTAACGGCTTCCATTTTTTCCATGCCAAGATTTTCAAGTCCAAAGGCAATGTCACGCTCGACGGTATATGAAAAAAGCTGGTTGTCAGGATTCTGGAAAAGGTAACCCACGTTCTGCGAAATTTCTGACATGTCCATTTCGTTTATATTTTTTCCGTTTAAATAGACGCTTCCTTCATATTTGCCAGCATAAAACTTGGGAATAAGGCCTACAATCGCCCTCAATAAGGTGGTTTTTCCGCATCCGCTGATGCCTACAAGCAGTAGTACTGAACCTTCGGATAGGCTAAAGTTAACGTTTACCAGCGAGGGTCTGCTGGAACCGCCGTAATAAAATGTCAAATTTTTTACTTCAATGACATTCAATTTACTGTATTTTATTTTTTGAAGGGATTTATAAACGTGTCACAAAATGATTTATGATAAACGATTAAAAATCATCAGAGAATAATTACCAAAATTGAGACCAGTACTTTATATTCATCATAGAATTCTGATATATATAATATTCTGGATGTTTCTCTTGCTGTTCCTTGGCCTGATTTTCTATTTTTCGTTTTCAATCGTGGGATTCACGCCCTTAGAAATATTGATAATATCAGCCGCATCTTTGCTGGGGGCAGGCATCAATATACCTGTTTTAACGCTTAAAACCAACCAACCTGTATTGGCAGTTCACGGCATAAAGTGGATGGGGTTTGATGTATTGGTGCCATTTTATGAGGCACAAAAGGTTACTGTTGCGGTAAATCTTGGAGGCGCAGTAGTGCCTGCAATTGCATCGGTGTACCTTTTAGCGACTCACATCTTAATACTACCCCAGATAATTATAGCTGTAATAATAACGTCCCTGTTTATGCATATAATTGCGAGGCCCGTAAGGGGGGTGGGCATAATGACTCCTTTCTTTTTGCCTCCGGTTTTGGCAGCCGTGACATCACTGATTCTTATCCCTTCGTCCCCCGTTATAGGAGCATATATATCAGGGACTATGGGAGCCTTGATTGGTGCAGACCTTCTTAATTTGAAAAACATAAAAAACTTGAACGCTTCATTTGTAAGCATTGGGGGCGCAGGCATATTTGACGGCGTATTTATGACAGGTCTGGCAGCTGCACTTTTAGCTTACTTATAGATTTGAACTAAATATATCTTGACGGATTTAGTTCAATAAACTTTCCCCTGCCCCTTTTTACAAAATTCCAATCTTCAACTGCTAGTTCACCATCTGACAAAACATACTGGGGCCATCCCTTTAGTTTCATGCCATCGTATGCAGACCAGCCGACCTTGTATAACTCCTTTCCGTCTACCGTTTTTTCATAATTCCTGTCTATCACCATTATATCTCCGGAATTTCCCACAGAAATTGAGCCCTTGCCTTTAATGCCAAAGCGCCTTGCCGCATTTTCAGACGTGACCTTGACCACGTCACTCATGTTTATTTTACCCTTTTCAAACCCGTAAGTGTAGATTAAAGGGAACATCGTAGCTAAGCCCGGTATACCGCCCCACGCCTTCCAGGGGTCGTTGAATCCCGGTTCTTTTTCTTCACGGGTTCCAGGCGCATGGTCAGTTGTTATCATTTCGATTTTTCCGGTTCGCAATCCCTCCCAAAGAGCTTCAACATCAGATTCACTCTTTAATGAAGGAGCCATCTTTGCATATGGGCCCAGCCTTTCGGCATCTTTTCTACTGAAAACCAGATAATGAGGACATGTTTCGCTGGTAATATCCACCCCAAGTTCCTTAAACCTGACAATGGCGCCAAGACCCTTTGCACTGCTTAAATGAACAATGTGCGCATGCCCGCCAGTCAGCAGGGCGTACGTTCCAATCTTAGATATAGCCAGTTCCTCAGCCTCAGCGGGCCTGGCTTCATGAACGCTCAGCTGGTCCCTCCTTTGAGCAAATAAATCTGAATAATAGCTTAAAATGCCCTCGTCTTCTGCGTGAAATAGCATCAAGGAAGTGGTGGATTCTGATTCAGCCAAGAGCTTGATTATAATGCTGTCATCAGCCTGAAACGGCCTGCAGGTGAACACCTTAAAAGTTCTCAGCCCAAGTTTGTTAAGTTCCCTTATTTTTGTGTAGTTTTTTGCCCTCATAAAACCAGCATGTATTCCAAAGTCCACATAAGAGAATTTGCTTCCATCAACCCTTCTTTCATCAAAGCTCCGTTCATCGTCAATGTCCTTTACAAGGGGCATTTCAACGTATGTGGTTATCCCTCCAAGCAGCGCAGCCCGGCTTGCATCCTCAAAATCTTCCCTGTAGAGAAAATCGGGGTCGTTTGTATGGGCATGGGCATCAATTGCCCCGGGCAGCACCAGCTTTCCGGCCGCATTTATGATGCGATCGCCGTCGATTCTTCCCTTGGATATCTTGCTTATCTTTCCATCTTCAACCAGCACATCAGCTTCCGTGAGTATTCCATTTGTATAAGTCAGCCCGTTTTTAATTACAACGCTTTCCATAACGTATGTTACAGCCATAACATTATTAACTGTTTTTAAGACATACTTATATATTATAAGTATAACCTATAAAAATATGCAAATAACTAAAAAGGAAAGGGATTATATGGTGCATATAGGGCAGAGCGCTGATAAATTTCCATTGAGGATCAGTGATTTGGCCAGATCCCTAGGAGTGAGCGAGCCGTCAGCTTTTGAAATGATTAAAAGGCTGAAAAAAGCCGGGCTGGTTGATACAAAAGCAGGAATGGTAATTCTCACCGGTGACGGGCACAGGTTCTACAGTGAAACAATCATGGCTCATAGGACGCTGGAAACGCTGCTGTTCAGGGTTGGGATAGACCCCGACCTTGCATGCAAAGAGTGCAGCAAAATAGACTACTTGGTAGACCATGATGTTATAATGAAACTTTTCAGGAAGCTGAACGCACCTGAGTTTTGTCCGCACGGTAAGCCCTTAAACGTGATTTAAGATGTCAATAATTAGCTTCCTTTTAAGTCCCCCCTCGGGCATAACCCTGTCGGAAATACTGCTGATATCCTTGGTGCTGGGTCTTCTCCATGGTGCAACACCAGATGAACATACCTGGCCCATAACATTCAGCTATGCCATAGGTTCATACAGCACAAAAGGTGGGATGAAAGCTGGCTTCCTTTTTTCACTTGGGTTTACCTTCCAGCGCGCCCTTCTCACTACCCTTGGATTTCTTGGGCTTGCATACTTTTACATAAGGTATAACCTTGACGGGCCAGTGTACATAGTAGTGGGATTGGTAATGGCGGTTGCCGGTTCATATGTATTAAAGGGTCGGTACATTCATTTGCCAGTTGACGTTCTGCTTGGGGGCAGAGAGCACCACAGCAGCAGCGCGTCTAGAATTCCTCTTCACGAAGTTCATGAAAAAGAAATACCACTAAAGATGACAGTGGTGCATGGCCTGATAGCGGGGTTTGGGTTCGGAGCATATGCCACCGTCATAACTTTTGTGCTGGCCCCTATGGTGCCCTCCTTAATCTATGCACCACTTCCGGGCATAATGTTTGGAATTGGAACAATGATGATGCAGATCCTGTTTGGTGCTGTTTTTGCAAACATACTCAAGGCTAAAAAACTCAGCGAGAGCGACATAAAAGTTGTTGCAAGGAGAAGCGCTGGGAGGACGCTCTATTACGGTGGCATGGCGTTTTCCCTGATAGGGGCCTTTGTAATCCTGTTCCCTTCACTTGATACATTTGCCGTTTCTACAGGACTGGGGGTGCCTAATTTAAATGTCTTTGACATAGGCCTCCTGCTTGTGCTAATAGTGGTTGGAATAATAGGAATTGGGGGTTTGATAAAATCGTACAAGGAAGTGATTAACGAAAGCCATCAAAAAAGGATAAATATGGACAGTATATAACCTACTTGTGAGCGAAATAGTAATAGTTTCCGGTTCCTCAAATTCGCCGCTTGCCTTCCTTATAGCTAAACGGTTGGGAGTTCAGCCTGCCAAGGTAGAAATCAGAAGGTTTCCAGACAGCGAAAAGTATGTTAGAATAGATTCTGATGTAAATGGCAAAAACGTGTTCATAGTACAATCAATGCATTTCAAGCCAGATGAATACATAATTGAATCGTTGTTGCTTGCGTCGGCAGCAAGGGATGCAGGGGCCAGAAGCGTGTCTCTTGTAGCGCCATACTTTGCCTATGCCAGACAGGACGAAAGGTTCAAATCGGGTGAACCTATAAGCGTAGCAACCATAGCAGGACTATTAAATTCTTCCGGAATAAGTGGCCTGATAACAGTTGACGTGCACAGGCACAGGATTCTTGATTTTAGTTCAGTGTTTAGCGGCAAATGGATTGATGTTTCGGTTATGCCAGATCTGGCAAAGTATGCTATATCGCAGGGTCTGATAGATAGCAAGACGGTAATAGTTGGGCCGGATGGCGAAGCAATACAGTGGGCAAAGCTAGCAGCGGAGTCAGTGGGGGTTAAAGAATACGGGGCACTGCAAAAGAAAAGGTATGGAGACGAGGACGTAAAAGTAAGTGGAAACCTAGACCTCAAGGGCAAGGATGTGTTCATAGTTGATGACATAATAAGCACGGGAGGCACAATAATAGAGGCTTCAAAACTCATTTCTGATAATGGGGGAAAACTCAAGGGCGTTGCGTGCGCGCATGGATTGTTTGTAAACGAAGCATTGTACAAACTGTACAGTGAAGGTATAACAGAAATAATAAGCTCTGACACCGTCCCTAACCAGACAACCCGTGTAAGTTCGGCGGAAGCTTTATCTAAAGGAATGTTAAGCATTGTAAAGTAGGGGCTGTCGGCTAGCATGGTTCAGGCTGCCAGCCTTGGGCGCTGGTGATCGCCGGTTCAAATCCGGCCAGCCCCATTTATATTTTTTTTAAAAAAGTACACTCGTTGTGTCAACGCTTTAATATATTTGATAGGATTTCTGCATTAATTTTTCTTTTAATTCAACGACATCCCTTATTATTGATGCCGCGGTTTCTTGGCCTCCGGCTCCCCTGCCCGTAACGTAAATTTTGTCAAGTTCCTCCACGTTAAATTCAATGACATTATATGTGCTGCCAACGTCCATAGGGCTGCCCCGTTTTATAACTTCCATTGAAACCTTTGGTTCTGGGGATGAGGAAGCAATTAATTTTACAGTTTGGCCACTTTCACATTTTGGCAGGTTCTCATTTATTCCTGATATTTTTATATCAGATATTGTGACCCTTTTGCCCAGCAGATGATTCATCAGTATTACAAGCTTTGCAGCCGAATCAAAGCCATTAAGGTCAAGGGTCGGGTCGGCTTCAGCTATTCCCAACTTTTGTGCCTCACTTAAAGCTTCATTCATTTCCAACCCGCTATCAATTATTCTGGTAAGTATATAATTTGTTGTTCCATTTAAAATGCCCTTTATTTCCTTAAGCGAGTTTCCCCTTAAAACCTTCTCTCCAAAACTTATAAAGGGGGTTCCACCACCCACAGTTCCGCTGTAAAGAAATTCAACTCCATTTAATGAGGCTTCTTCCAGAAGTGCCGGCATGTGCAGAGCAAGTGGCGCCTTGTTTGTTGTTATTACATGTATTCCACGCTTCATTGATTCAAAGATGTGGGAAAGGGCCGGTTCTCCTGTTTTGAAATTTGCTGTGGTAGTTTCAACCATCAAGTCAAGGGACAGTTCCCTGATTACATCTAGGGGATGCATTCCATTGTCTTCTTCGCTTAGCCGTCCAAATTTAGTTTTGGTTTTATAGGCAGTTTCATACGGTATGCCTTCCTCATTGATCATGCATCCGGACCTGTCGCATATTGCAATTAATTGCGGAACAACGCCATACTTTTCCTTGAGCAAATTTTTTTTTGCATTTATTAGCCTGTGAAATGACGTGCCTACTGTGCCATAACCCAAAAGCGCGATTCTCATTGGGCAATCACTGAATTTAGCAAATTTTCCTCTGATCCTATTGTTATTTCAAGACTTTCAAATCTGCTTGCCGAGTCCGGGTCCTTGAGCCCATTCCCGGTAACAATTGAAACTACAGTGTCGTCTTTTCTTATAAGGCCGCTCCGAGATGCATTTAAAAATCCAGCAACAGATGCTGCACTGGCAGGTTCAACAAATATTCCCTCCTTTGACGCTAAAAGATACTGTGCTTCAACAATGCGGTCATCGCTGACCTCGATCATTGCCCCGCCAGATTCTCTTACAGCCTTTAGGGCCCTTCTCCAGCTTGCCGGGTTGCCAATCTTTATTGCAGTTGCAAGAGTACTAGGCGAAACAACCGGTTCGATTGTTTTACTATCGTTGTTAAACGCCTTAACAATGGGCGAAGCTCCCGCAGCCTGCACGCCAAGCAATTTCGGCAGGACTTCAATTTTTCCAAGCCTTTTTAGTTCATTTAAACCCTTCCAGAGAGCTGTTATATTGCCAGCATTGCCAACGGGTATTGTTATCCAATCTGGCTTTCCTATTTCTTCAATTATTTCATAAGCTACTGTTTTTTGGCCCTCTATCCTGAACGGGTTTACGGAATTGACGAGATAAGCATCACTGGATTCCTTTGCAAAATCTTTAACCATCTGCAGAGCTAGGTCAAAATTTCCTCTTACTTTAATTATATGAGCTCCTGCTGCCCGTGCCTGTGCCATTTTTCCCAGAGCCACCGAGCCATCTGGTACAACAACATACCCCCTGATTCCAGCGCGGGCAGCATATATTGCAAGGCTGGCTGCGGTGTTTCCTGTAGATGCACATATCACCGACCTGAACTTCCTTTCTAAGGCGCGAGTAATTGCAACAGTCATACCCCTGTCCTTAAAACTGCCGGTAGGATTCATGCCTTCATTTTTTATGTAAAGCTCTTTAATTCCGCTGCCTATGCGCAGCGATTTATACAGGGGGGTATTTCCCTCCTTTAACGACACTTTTTTATCCGGATTAACCGGTAAAACACCGGAATATCTCCATACCCCTGACCCTGAAAAATTTGCTTTCAGTTCGTCATCGTTGTAAACTATAGTAAGAGGATCTCCGCAATTTGGGCAAAAATAAAGATTTTTATCTAGCCCATCAGTAAAGCCGCAATTTTCACAAAAATATCTAGGCACATCATAGGTTTAACGATAGTTCATATTAAAATCTTGTGTGATTGGTGCAGATACCATAAAAGGGCAGTTCGATGTAGCTTCATGCAGATGCGCACGCGCTCCAGCCGCACACAGGGCACGTAGAACAGCCTTCCTTAAATTCCAGTTTGGCACCGCACACAGGGCACTTATCGCTTATCTGCGTTCCTCTAGTTTCCACCAAAATTTCCTGCTTTTCGGGGTCACTTTCGTTTTGTTTTTTAGGGGCGCTTAAAACCTGAACTTTTAGAGACTTATCCCTGTACACGGTTATGTCTTTTACCCCGAGCCTGTGGGCTAGCATAAATATATTTCTTACATCTTCAGGGGTTACGTTTGAGGGCATGTTAATTGTCTTTGAAACCGAGCTGTCCACCCATTTCTGTATTGCAGCTAGCGCTTTTACATGGTCTTCAGGATCTATTTCCATGGAAGTTACAAATACGTTTCTAATTTCGCGGGGTATGTATTTGAGCTGCCCAATAGTGCCATTTTGGGCAACAACGTCCTTGAGAAGTTCTGCACTGTAAAGGCCGTACTTTTGCATAATATGTTCAAATGCAGCATCAGTATAATAAAATGAGCCGACGGTCACATTTTTTTCATAAACGAGCGCAAATATTGGTTCTATGCCGCTGCTTACCCCCGCTATCATTGAAATACTGCCTGTGGGGGCAAATACAAGGTTAAATCCATGTCTGGTGCCGTATTTCTTGATGTCTTCTGCCAGCTCATCCCATGCAAAGTGCCAAGACTTTTTATCATAAAACCCTGCAAAGGGCAATTCCCCTATTGCATATTTGCTTTTGATGTAAATCGGAAACGGCCCGCGCTCTCTAGCCAGCTCAACGGATTCCACTTTTGACCAGTATTGGAAAAATTCTGTAAGTTGTTCCATAAAATCCCTAGCCTTCTGGTCGTTATAGGGCAGGTTTAGCTCGCACAGCAGGTCAGCCAGCCCCATTATTCCCAGCCCTATTTTTCTTGATAATTTTGTTGATTCTTCTATTTGTTCAAGTGGATACTTGTTTATATCTATCACATTATCCAGCAGCCTAGTTGCCAGCATTATAGTTTCTTTTAGCCCAGCCCAGTCATACGTCGTGCTTCCATCTGGACCCTCTTGAACAAAAGCCCAGACGTTTATGCTCCCGAGGTTGCATGATTCATTTGGATATAATGCTGTTTCGCCGCATGGGTTTGTAGCCATTATAGGACCTAGGGCATCTATCAGTGGATTATACTTGTTCATATTGTCAAAGTATATTATACCCGGTTCAGCGCTCTCCCAGGCCTGGTAGGATATCATGTCAACAACATGAACTGGGTCAACATAACTCACAATCTTTTTATTCCTTGGATTAACCAGCGGATATTTTTCACCCTTCTCATAAGCCTCCCAAAATTCAGGGAATATTAATACAGAAATGTTAAAGTTGTGGAACATCGCATTTCCTTTTTTAGCCGTAATAAATTTCATTATGTCTGGGTGGTTTACGTTAAGGATGCCCATGTTTGCACCCCTCCTCACTCCCCCCTGCTTTACGACTTCTGTCATGTAATCAAAAAGTCCCATAAACGAAATTGGCCCGCTAGCTACGCCACCGGTTGATTTTACAAAATCTCCAGCCGGCCTCAGTTTGCTAAAATTATAACCAACGCCTCCACCAGCTTGAAAGATCATGGCTGCACTTTTCAAAGTGTTCATTATACTGTCAAGCGAGTCCTCAATATCAAGCACAAAGCATGCGCTGCCCATGCCGTAGTAAGAACCAAAATTTACAAGCGCTGGGGTATTTGGCATGAATTTCTTGCTCACCATTAATGAATAGTAGGCATCAATGTTTTTTTCTACATTTTTCATTTCACTTATCAAGCTTACCAGTGTAGACCATGAAACTTTGACAAGTCCACGGGAATTCATTTTATCATAGAGTTCCTTTAATGCCCGCACATGGAAAACATTTAACTCATATTTTCCTATTTTTATTGTATTATTTTCATTAAGGGGCTCATACTTAAAGGGGGTGCCGCCGTTTTTCCGGAATACCCTGTCATCGTATATTATATCTGGTAATGCTACGTGAATGGCTACACGGGTAAACAGTTGCTTGGGGGTTTCTATCGGTAAGCCGTTTTCATCCTTTTTAAGGTATCGTGAAGCTAGGACTCTTAAAGCATTTATGTCAAATGCTTTATCAACTTCATCTATTGTTTCCTTATTAAGTATCTTTTTCTTTTCTTCCCTAATTTCAGCCCTTTTTTCCCTGTACACTATGTATGCCTTTGCAATTATGGCCTGATTTTTTTCTATAAGTTTCTTTTCAACAATATCTTGGATATCCTCGACCTTAGGAATGCCGCCACGGATTTCCAATTCATCAACTACAAGGTCCGCAACGCTTTGGGCTATCCCCCTGTCATTAATTCCAACCGCCTTCTGGGCTTTCCATATAGCTTCAACTATTTTATCCTTATTAAAAGGCACTATGCGGCCATCCCTTTTTACAACTTTATCAAGAACCAAACACTACCACCTAGCAGCATTTATATTATATGTCTATAAAATATAGCTTTTTGTAAAATCAGTTTGACAAATTTGCAGCCACATATATGGTGCTTATTATTATGATATGTAATAACGGCAAATGCGCAATCCGCACTTTGTCAAATTTCAAGTCTAGTTCAATGTAAGGTTGGGAAAGGAGTGGGGAATAAAATCATATCTTGGGAGCTGCCAATAGGAGCCTTCGTTGCGGTTTATTTCATTTCAAAACCATCGCTTTTAAGCGAATCACAGTTATGTTTTTAAATTTCTGTTCTCATAAATCAGCAAAAAATCAGACAATTGCAAAGAAACAAGGCTCAGGCACAAGGGAGTGTCTGTTCGAGTATTTGAAGTTAAGGTGCTGAAGAACCACCTTAACGCAGACACCCTTGAAAAGCTTTTTTGCTGAGGCAAGATGGTTCACTAACGACACGATAGCTGGAGGAATATTTGATGCCAGCTACAAGGTCAATAAAGTGCAGGTCAAGGTCGGTGACAGCTTTGAAACAAGAGACATCAACGTGCTTTCCAGCCAGATGAGGCAGAGCATAATTGAGAGGCTGC
>JBMFTE010000007.1:0-32188 GCA_049967195.1 Nitrososphaeria archaeon | reverse complement strand
GTCTTGCAAGTTGCAACAACCCACTATCTGGGCCAGAACTTCACTAAACCTTTTGGAGTGGAATATCTTGCTGAAAATGGTGAAAAGAAACTCGCATTTAGCACGACGCTTGGCATAGGCATATCAAGGATTCTTGGGGCAATCATTGCGTGTCACGGAGATGATAATGGGGCTTATGTACCGCCCCAGCTAAGTGATAGGCTCGGCATTGTTGTGCCAATTATATCGGGTAATGAAAGTGATGAAATCATAAAATATGTTGAGAAGGTATATTCGGCACTTCCGCCAGGTCAGTTTTTGGTTGAGGAAAGTGAACTAACGCCTGGCGAAAAGTACTATATAAGTGAATTGCGCGGTTACCCGCTCAGGATTGAAATAGGTATGAAAGAAGTAAAAAACAATACCGTGACCATTTACAGGAGAGATACTAAAAAGAGGAATACAGTTAGCTTCAGTAGCATATTAGATGAATTACAGATGGTGCTGGATGATATGAAAATCAACTTGATGTCCAGATCTAGGGGTACCGGTAGCATACAGCAGGCCAAAAACAGAGATGAAATAATTGGCCTTTCTAGGCAAAACCAGATAATTAAGATAAACTTCTGTGGAAGGAAGGAATGCGCAGATGAAATAAAGGATATAACCAATGGATATGAAGTGAGGGGCGAGCTTGTCAACGAGGAGCAGCCTGATGGTGCGTGTGCATGGTGCGGTGAGAAAGCTGTCAGGAAGGTTATACTTGCAAAGGCTTACTAATGGCATTAAAACGCATTAATAAAACTAAAACAATAAAACTTTAATAGGCCAAATGTTATGCTATAACGAGGTAAAATGAGGTCTGTTGGTGATTTACTTTATCTACGTCCTTAAAATGGGCGGCTCCGTACTTACTGATCCAAATCAAATCAAAAATGCTGTTGAGACAATAAAAAAAATATATGCAGACGGCAATAGCGTTGTAGTGGTTGTTTCTGCAATGAAGGGGGAAACAAACAGGCTTGATGACATAGCTAACAAACTTGAAATACATGACGAGTCTGATAGGGCTGAAATCATATCTATGGGTGAAAGGGTAAGTGCAAGGGTGATGGTTTCCACTTTAAAGGCAAACGGTATTGATGCTGCACTTGTGGATCCAATGCTCCCCGACTGGCCGGTGTTTTCAAATGGCCCATATCTGGATGCTGATGTGGACATGGAAAAGACAAAAAAAGCAACTGAAGAAAGAATAGTGCCATTGCTAAAGCAGGGCAAGGTTCCTATAGTGTGCGGCTTTATAGGTGTCAATGAAAAAGGAGAAATCCAGACCCTAGGAAGGGGAGGAAGTGATACAACTGCGGTTGTGCTTGGAACATGCCTAAAAGCCAAAGAAGTTGTCCTCTTCAAGGATGTTGGCATAGCGATGTCGGGAGACCCGAAGAAGGCACAGAATGTAAAGGCGATACAGGAACTGGATGCAGATGAAGCTTTGGCCCTCTCAGCAGGGGGAAGTGGCCTGATCCACTATAAAGCGTTCAAGTACCTGGACGGCGTAATAAGAATAACAAGCCTGGAAGATGGGCTGAACAGTGGAACGATAATAAGTCCGTCAAACGGCATGGGGGTAAACATAAGCGATAAAAATGTGAGCATGATAACCGTAATACCTTCATCGGAATCCGAGGAGGCGCTGATGGCGTTTAACAGGGCCCTGCAGGCGATGAATGTGAAAGTTTACGGGTTTGTTTACGGGCAAAAAGCAATTCTGGCCTATGTTTCGTCTGAAGATGGCATTTACGGTTCAGTGCATGACATTCTTGTAAAGGAAGGTGTGGCAAAGGCAGTTAGCGTAATAAGCGGGCTTTCGGAGATAACCATCAAGTCTCTGGACCTTGAAGCCACGCCGGGCTACCTAAGCACTTTAATATCGCCACTGGCAGAAAGAAGCATAAACCTGTTTGGCGTTTCAACAATATCCAGTACGATAAAGATATACCTGAGTTCAAGCAAGGCAGAAGAAGCTTTAACGCTTATTAAAGGGGCAATGGGTGTGTAGTGCTATGAAGGAAAGCATGGAAATTGGGATTTTGGGAGCCACCGGAATGGTCGGTTCAGAATACGTGCGTATGCTGGCCAATCATCCATGGTTTAAGATAAAATATGTTGTTGGCAAAAAGACTGCTGGTAAAAAGTTCAAGGAGTCCAATGAATGGATCAGTTCCTACGAGCCACCGAAGGGTGTTGCTGAAATGACTGTGCTTGAATCAAAGCCCGAGGGCCAGAAGGCAGATATGTTCTTCAGCTGCCTTCCGACCGATGCCGCAAGGGAGCTTGAGCCCCTGTATGCAAAGTACTATCCAACGTACAGCGATGCCAGCGCGTACAGAATGGAACAGGACATCCCCCTGATAATACCAGAGATTAACCCTGATTCTTGGGAGCTTATAAAGCGGCAGAGGGCCAGGGGCTGGACTGGCTTTCTGACAACAGGGCCAAATTGCACATCGATAGGCTTGAACCTAACGCTGAAGCCGCTTGATGATGAATTTAAGATCAAAAAGCTTGTAGTTGCAACAATGCAGGCAGTAAGTGGCGCAGGTTTTCCGGGCGTGCCAAGTATCAGCATACTCGACAACGTTATACCCTACATAAAGGACGAAGAGGAAAAGGTAGCGGTTGAGACAAACAAGCTGCTTGGCAAATATATCAACGGGAAAGTGGAATTTGCTGATATAAACGTAGCTGCGATGTGCAACAGGGTTCCAACAATTGATGGCCACATGGAAACGGTTTATCTTGAGACAGAGAAAAAAATAACGCCGGAGGACGCAAAGGCAGTTCTGAGGAGCTTTAAAGGGTTGCCCCAGGAACTCAAGCTGCCTACAGCTCCAGAATTCCCAGTAATAGTTAGGGAGGAAGCTGACAGGCCTCAGACCAGGCTTGACAGGTTTGCAGGTTCCGTCCCTGGCATGAGTGTGGTTGTTGGCAGGGTAAGGAAGGGAATAGACGACCACTCGATCAGGTATTCGCTGATGAGCCACAACACCGTAAGAGGCGCAGCAGGAAACACGATTCTTACGGCTGAAATGTTTTACAGGGAGGGCTGGATGTTTGACAAGCGGTAAAATCAGAAGGCTGGCAAGGATCACCAGAAATGGCAAAATACTTTGTGTGCCAATGGACCATGGGGCGAGCGATGGCCCAATAAATGGCATTGAGAATATAACGCAAATTGTAAAAAAGGTCGATAAAGGCGGTGCCAGTTCGGTGATACTGCACAAGGGGTCGATAAAGGCTCTGAATTATGAACCATCTCTGGGCATAATAATGCACATATCGGCTAGCACCTCCTACGGGCCCACGCCGTACTCAAAGGTGATAGTGTCCAGCATAAGGGAGGCAATATTCCTTGGTGCTGATGCGGTTTCAGTGCACATCAATGTGGGCGCGGCTTCGGAGAATGAGATGCTGAAGTCTCTTGGCGCTGTAGCTGACGAAAGTGACAGGTACGGTGTTCCCCTGATTGCAATGATGTACGTCAGGGGAGAAAGCATCAAGAATCCGTATGACCCGGACCTGATAAAGAAGGCAGTAAGATTGGGCGGGGAACTTGGTGCAGACATAGTCAAGGCCCCTTATACGGGAAGCGTTGAGACCTTTTCTGAGGTGGTAAGAGGATCCAATGTGCCAGTTGCAATAGCCGGGGGCCCGAAGCTCAACAGCATAGAGGATGTCTACAGGATGGCTGAAGGTGCAATTAAAGCCGGGGCAGCGGGTGTGACTTTTGGGCGAAATATATTTCAGGACCCAAGGCCAGATGCAGCAGTGCGTGGTCTAGCAAAGATAATATATGAGGGCAGCAGCATCGAGAATGCACTGAGGGCTTACAATGAAGAGGATAATAGTTAAGGTACCGCCTGACAGGGTTCAGGCTGAAAAAATAATGCAAGCAGCGGCTGGCTACTCTGTTTCTGATTTTATCGGAACAGGTGGCGGCTTGGATGAGTCCACGATCAAGTCGTTCACAGTATCTTCGGGGGAAGATGTTGAAAAAATCAAGAAGGCCGTGGAGGCCGGGGCAAAATCTGTAAAGATAGAGACCAGCGACTGGAGGGTAATACCCTTGGAAAATATAATATCATGGATATCTGGAAAGGCGGCGCTTTATGCTGAGGCAAGAAGTGTGGAGGATGCAGTCATGCTTGGAGGGGTGCTTGAAAGGGGCGTTGACGGAATAATAATCTCACCTAAAAGCGTGGATGAGCTGGCATCATATGCGGATGCCCTAGGCATCGGCAGGAGTGCTGTAACACTTATCGATGCGCAGGTGGAAAGCGTAAAGGTGGTAGGAAACGGGTCCAGGGCCTGCATTGATACTGCTGAAATGCTACGAGAGGGTGAGGGTATGCTTGTGGGTTCATTTTCTTCGTTCCTGTTTCTCGTGCATGCGGAAGTATTTGGTTCCAAATACACCAGCCCCAGACCGTTCAGGGTAAACGCCGGAGCAATCAACAGCTATGTTCTTGCGTCTGCTGATAGAACCAAATACCTTTCAGAGCTAAGTGCCGGGGATAAGGTAACGGTGGTGGACAGGGCCGGCAATTCCAGAACTGTAGTAGTTGGCAGGTCAAAGGTTGAAAGAAGACCCCTTGTGCTGATAACCGCAAAGGCCAACGGCCAGAGCGGGGCTGTCCTGCTTCAGTATGCCGAAACGGTTTCGCTAGTGAGTAGTGATGGCAGCATCAGGGCAGTAACAGAAATAAAGCCCGGGGATATGGTAAAAGCCATGGTAAGCGAACAAAAGGGAAGGCACTTTGGTACAGCAGTTGATGAAGATATAAGGGAGAGTTAAAAATGACAAAGGTTGTTGTATCCCTGACCGGCAATACACTGGAAGAGATTTATAAGAAAATATCAAGGACAAGCGAAAGCAGCCTCATCGAACTGAGGCTTGATTCGGTAAAAATGCTTAATCCTAAGGATATACCGTCATACTTTGCTTCATATATGAACAAATGCATAGTAACATACAGAGTTCCAAGTGAGGGTGGCCTTTCTAGGGATTACAGGATAAGCACACTGATCCAGATACTTGATGCTACTAGGGATTTAAAGCCATTTTACCTTGATATTGAAGCTGATACATACCGGAAGATATCACAGTCAGTTGACCTGAACGGGTTTAACCTGATGATATCTACGCACTTCCTCTTCACAAAGCCGGCTGACCAGGATATTGATAATGCGTGGGCTGACAGCAGGGAAAAGGCAAGCACGGTAAAGGTCGTAAACAGCCCATCAACAATGAGCGAGGCACTAAAGGTGCTTGAACTCTACAACAAGGCTGAAAAGGGAAAGCTTGTTGCATTTTCTGTAGGGGAAAGGTACAGCTTTACCAGGTATATGTCAGTAATACTTGGTTCACCGCTCCTTTATTCTCATCTGAAGAATGAAAAGGTGGCTGAAGGACAGCCTGAGGAAAATGAGGCATACGAGTTTCTGGGGTTTGTAAACAAAAATTGGAACTCTACGGCCTGATAGGCAATCCAGTGTCCGGGTCCCTGTCACCCAAAATCCAGAACGCTGTCCTCAATCGAATGGGGGGAATTTATCTGTCATTTGAAGTTAAGCGGAAAAATCTAAATTTTGCCGTAAACGGGCTCAGGGTTCTTTCTCGTGGATTTAACGTTACGTTGCCCTACAAGGAAGATATTATCGGGATTCTTGATTCAATTGACGGTTATGCAAAAGATATACTTGCGGTTAACACGGTTAAAGTTGATGGTAGCCTACTTATCGGATATAACACTGATGTCAGCGCACTGATAGCGCTAATCAACGAGAGCATAGGCAGCGCATTAATCTGGGGCGCTGGCGGGGCAGCGAGGGCTGCTGCATTTGCCCTGTTCAGGAAAGGCTGTAACAGCTTTTGCATAGTTGACAGGAGCGAGGTTAGAGCGCGGGATGTCGGGAACCTTGTCAGGTCATGGGGGGCAGCAGTGACATATGGTCCATGCCAGATGGCAGATGCTTTTGTAAATGCAACTCCAATGGGCATGTATGCTGATGACAGCCAAATGATTGAGCTGTACAAAAAGGGAAAGTACGGGCTTGCCATTGACCTTGCCTACAGGGTGGGTGGCACAACTTTGCAGAGGGTTTCTACCAATACCATAAACGGCTTTGATATCCTCATAGAGCAGGCAGCGCAGTCCATAAAAATATGGAAAGGCATAGAGCCTGAAAGGCAGTTAATGAAAAAAGCCGTGCTTGGTGAATAAATTGAAGGTCAGGGCCTGGGGTGGCATATCTGCTCTCAACGCAATCATCTCAGGATACGGCTCTTCAATGGCGGTTTCAATGCCAGTTGATGTTACGGTGGAGTTAAGCGACAAAACCGAGATCGTGGCAATTGACAAACAGCTAGTGGAGGAAATTATGAGGTTGATTGGGGTGCAACGGTGCCGGGTTATGGTGGACAGCCATATACCTGTGGGAATGGGTTTGAAAAGCTCCAGCGCAGTATCATCCGCAGTGGCCCTGGCATTAATTGGCCTAGTGGAGGGCAAATATGATGTTGACAGAGCTGTAAAGGTTTCTGCAGCAGCATCAAGGAACCTAAAAATTTCAGTAACTGGGGCCCATGACGACGCTTATGCCTCTCTGCTTGGTGGCATAGTTCTAACATCAAATGAAGAAGAGAGGCTCATAAGCAGGCTTGCTGCCCCTGATGGGCTGAGCGTCTTTATTGGTATTCCAGGCAATAAAAAAAAGACGATAAACATTGAATCCCTCAGGAGCCTGAAATCCCTCGGGGCTGAATTAAAAGTGCTGATAGAGGAGGGCAAATGGGCACAGGCAATGACAATAAATGGCCTGCTTGTAGCTTCTGCAAATGGATATGACCCATTTCCAGCCATTGGCGCAGTCAGGGAGGGGGCAATTGCGGCCGGCATAAGCGGAAACGGGCCAGCTTACTTTTGCCTTGTCAGACCGAAAATGGGGGTTCCCAGGAGCTTTGACGGCCTTAAGGTTATAAGATCCTCTCCACAAAATTCAGGATATGAAGTATTGCAATGAAATTCAGATTTTCATATGAGCCAGTGGAAAGGTGGTCGGTAAAGCCACCCCAGAGCAAAAGCTATGTCCAGAGGGCTTTGCTAATAGCGTCTCTTACAGGTGGAAGGAGCAGGGTTGTGATAAACGATAAACCGGATGATGTGCAGGTAATGATAAAGGCGCTCAGGGCGTTCGGGGTCAGAATAAGCGGTAACACGGTAAATGGAACGATGCCACTGAACCCGGGCAGGGTTATAACTTGCGGTGAATCAGGGGCCACGATCAGGTTTCTCACTTCATATTCAACGCTGGTAGACAGGGGGTACACGGTGCTCACGGGGAAAGCCGGGCTCCTTAAAAGGCCAATTGAACCACTGGTAAATGCAATTGTTAATCTTGGAGGATGGGCGGCAACGCTCAGCGGAGGTGAGTACCCACCAGTCATAATCAAGGCAAAGAGGATGGCAGGCGGGGAAGCAGCAATAAAATCATCAGATTCTTCGCAGTTTTTGAGCTCCCTCCTGATGGTTTTGCCTTATTCGGCCAAACCCGCAGCAATAAGGGCTGATGACCTGGTGTCCAGGCCCTACGTTGACATGACGCTGTATGTGATGAAAAAGTTCGGGGTGGATGTTGAAGAGCACGGCAATACCTATACAGTCCGGAAAGCAAGCTATAGGCCTGCTGAATATGAACCTCCGGCAGACGCATCGTCAGCAGCATTCTTCATGTCTCTGGCTCTGCTGACTGGAAGATGGATATTGCTGAAAGGCATCAATGGAGAAGCGCCTCAGGCAGACCTTTTACCCATGTTTGTGGCAATGGATGGGCTGGGCGTACCGCACACAGTGGTTAAGGACGGCCTGAAAATCGAGGAAAGCAATATCAGCGGCAGCCTGGAAGTTGACCTGAGAAATTCCCCGGATTCCCTCCCGCCGTTGTCAGTGCTAGGACTGAGGGTGAAAATAAAGATAACCGGTGTGGGGCACGCCAGAATCAAGGAAAGTGACAGGATATCTGCAATTTCGTCTGAGCTGTCAAAGCTGGGCGCAAGGGTTGAAGAAGCCCCCGACGGCATAACAATCAACCCTCCTGCAAACCCAAGAAAGGGGATTAGGTTAAATGGGTGGAATGATCACAGGATAGTTATGGCAATGGCAGTAGCAGATGCAGCCCTTGAGCTCGGGTCGACTATTGAAAATTACGAAAGTGTAAGCAAGTCTTATCCGCGCTTTTTTGACGATATGGCAAGCCTAGGATACAGGGTGGTAGCTGTTGAGTGACAATGCATTTGGAAGGTCACTAGTGCTCGTGTCTTTTGGGGAAAGCCACGGCCCTGCCGTGGGGGTTCTAATTGAGGGGCTCCCTCCCGGCACGCCTATAGATGAAACAGAAATATCCGAATGGTTAAGGAGGAGGAAGCCAGGAACCTCGATGCTTTCAAGTGCCAGGCAGGAGGAGGAAAAGGTTGAATTTATAGCTGGGGTTTACAGGGGTGTAGCAACCGGGGCTCCTCTGGTAGCCACAGTTAAAAACACGGGGGGAAGGGACGAATTTTATGACTTTATGGAAAATGGCTGGGTCAGGCCGGGGCATGCAGATTATCCGGCTTACATAAAGTACAACGGCCAGAATGACTACCGTGGCGGCGGCAGGTTTTCCGCAAGGATAACGGTCGGCTTTGTCATAGCCGGCGCAATAGCCGCTTCGATGATCAGAAAAATTGGAATAGAAATAGCAGCATACACAAGGAGAATAGGGAATGTGGAGTGCAGGCAACTGGACTTTGAAACCGCATCGCAGAGGTACAGGTTTGAGACGCGGTGCCCTGTTGAAGAATATGATGCAGATATGAAAAAAGAAATACTTGCAGCAAGGAAGGACGGTGACAGCGTGGGCGGGGTCATTGAAGTCATAGCCACTGGAATGCCTGTGGGGATAGGGCAGCCAGTCTTTTCCTCCCTTGATTCTGAGCTGGCAAAGGCATTTTTTTCAATACCGGCAGTTAAGGGGGTTGAATTTGGCGCCGGTTTCTTGGCCTCCCAGCTAAGGGGTTCCCAGAACAACGATCAGTTCAGGATTGTAGATGGAAGGGTGGCATCAGTTACAAACAATGCGGGAGGGGTGCTCGGCGGCATGAGTTCAGGAGCGCCTCTAGTAGCAAGGATTGCATTTAAGCCGGTATCTTCAATATATAAGGTGCAGAAAACGGTGAACGTAAAAACCATGAGCGAAGGTGAACTGCAGCTGAAGGGCATGCATGACCCGTGCGTTGTGCCGCGTGCAATCCCCATAGTTGAATCTATTACTGCTTTTACCATTGCTGACCTTGCCCTCAGAGGCGGATTCATAAAGTGAGTGAATCTGATATTACAAAAATGAGGGATGAGGCCCGCCGGTTGATGGCTGGCATATTTGGAAATTTTTATAACCGCAGGTCAGTTTCAGCGCGTATAGGAGCTATAAAGAGGGCAATGAAAATACAGGTGGAGGATTACCTACAGGAAAGACAGCTCATGGAAAACTTTAATGCCGAGGAGGGAAACCAGGGCAGGCTTTTTTCCATTCTGGTACAGGATTCGCTTGAAGCCCAGGGGCAGCTGCCAATAAAAACCTTCTATGGTGATGTTGAAATTGAAGGAATCTCAGCACTGCGCAGCCTGGCCACGGAGGATCAAAACAGCCTGGAAACCTACGTAAAAAGCGCAGTGCCAAGCGCAGGCAGCATGGGCATTGGCTTTGTGCAGGGCAGAAGGGCAGCCATAATTTCATGGGTCATTGAATTTGGATATGGCATGGCGGCCAACATAATTGAGCCAATGGGCAGGTCAATGGACCAGGTGTTCTGGGCAATTGGCTCAAGGCCCTACAGGCACAGTTCAGTAAATAACGCATTAAAATTTTCAAAGAAGGGCCCATTGATCATAAAGGTTCCCAGCATCTTTGGAAAAGGGATCAGCGATGAAGAAAGGGTTGAACTAAGCAGATTTGCAGAAAGCATGTCAGCATTAATAGATATAACATACTCTGAAATAGGTATAAAAGGGAAATTTTCGGAAATACCGGAAGTCTGCGGGAAATCAGTTATGGTTTACGGTTTGCCCGGCACGGTTGGTTATCCATGGGAAACGGCTGCAATTATCGGCGAAGCAGATACGGTTGAAAGGACACTGAAGCGGTTCTACTCAATTTGGGGAGCAATTCCCTCAATTTTTCCAGCTCCTGCCGGCGATATCTCACCGGCTATAAATATGTTAAAAGACAGGGCCAAAGAGCTTAGCAATTCCGGAATAGGGCATTTAAATATCCCTGATTACGGCCCGTTTGCCATTATAGGTAAATCCATAAGGACCCTTCCCGTTTGGGCAAAAGCAGTTGATGTATCCTATTATGGAAACTTTAAGGACAGTTACGTTGTTAATCTGCTGAAATAGTGGAAAGCAACGGTTAAAAGCAAACTATACGGTGTAAGTTCATGGAATACATAAATGTAGATGGGCTCGGGAAGGCAGGCCCGTATGCGCATGCCGTTGCCACCGGTGATATGTTGTTCATCTCCGGCATGATAGGGGAAGGATCAACCATTTCAGAGCAACTCGTCAGCGCATTCAGTAAGGTGGATAAAGTGCTTGCCAGTAAAGGAATGGACAGGGGCAACATAGTTAAGGTTACGGTATATTTAAGCGAGAGCCGTCTTTTTAGCGAAATGAACGAGGAATATTCTCGTTTGTTTGCTGGAAAAAAACCTGCCAGGACAACGATAATAGCAATGCCGCCAGTAAGTGGGGCATTGCTCGAAGTGGAAGTTATAGCGTCAAATCGCTGATCAAAAAAAATTGGCAAAATAATTTTTAGATATGGATTTGTTTGCCATACTGTGAAGCCACTTAGGAGGGGCGAACTGATATTTTATTATGGGGACGGGAAGGGCAAATCCACGGCCGCGTTCGGAGCGGCCATAAGGGCAATCGGTAACGGCTACAGCGTGCTGGTGGTACAGTTCATCAAGAGCAACAAGTCAAGCGGCGAAGGCAGGTTCTTTTCCAGCCTGCCAAACCTTCAGCTTTATGTTGGCGGTTCTGGCTTTGTGGGCATCATGAATGACAGGAAGAGTATTGAAGAGCATAAAAGGGCTGCAGAAATTACGCTTAATTTTGCAGGCAATGCCCTTAAGTCAGGGAAATACTTTCTCGTGGTTCTTGACGAGGCTAACTGCGCCGTAAAGCTCGGGCTCATAGAAATGGACGAGTTAATTGCGGCGCTGGATGCCCGAAGTGAAAGAACCAACGTCATTGTAACTGGCTGTGGCCCGAGTGAAAGGCTGATAGAAAAGGCAGATATAGTTACTGAAATGAAGAAGGTGAAGCATATATACGACCAAGGTTACCTCGCAAAGCTAGGAATAGACTTTTGATGATTTAGCCGTAATTGGTTTAACCGCGCCGGCAAATTTTGGTGCCGCTGCGCGCATATTTTTGCAAAATTTGCAAGAATAACAATCAATAGTGAAACATATTGCACAAAAGTTTTTAAAAACAATTGTTATAAAATAATTGCATTGAAGGCTCTAGCAATAGGAGGTAAAAGATTTGTAATCTTTTTTAGGCTCATGGGTTTTGTAGGGATGGAACTTAGCGGTAGCGGCGCGCTTTATGAGGCTGAAAAAAGGTCAAAGGATTACGCGCTTATATGCCTGGACAGGGAATCGCTTGCTGGGCTCGAGGGCGAAGTCAGAGATCTTATGATGCGGTCTCCCAACCCGGTTCTGCTCGTAGATCCGCCGTTTGAGGTAAAAGAAACACCCGAGGGTGTTAGGTCTGAAATAATGAAGGCTATGAGGTCGGGATTAGTTGGAGGAAGTTGAAGGGGTTATAGAAAGGGAGAGAAAAAGGGCAATGGAAGTGCTTGACCAAGCTCTTGCAACCGCTTATGGGGAGTTGCAAAATGAAAGGGAAAAGGCAGTGCAGGAGGAGAAATCATTAAGGGAAGAATCTAGGATGGAACTGTCTAGAATAAGAAGTTCGATGGTGTCAGAGCAGGAGCTGGAATCCCGGCGGCTTGTTTCTAGGGAGGAGGATAGCCTTCAGGAAAAGCTGATCAGCGAAGCCGTTGATGAGCTTTTGCATGACCCTGATTATAAAAATATTCTCGATGCCATTTTTAAAAGGGCGATCGATGCGATTGGCAGCGGTGCGTCAGTGTTATATGGCAGGGATGATAAAGATACCGTGGAATGGCTTGGGGAGAAATACGGGGTTAAGGTAAAGGGTGAAGCTGACTTTGCAAGGGGGTTTGCGATTAAAAAGGGCAGCATGATGGCCTCGTATTCAATACTTGATATGATAAATGAAATTAAGAGAAACCTGAAGAGGGAGATAAGAAAGAAGGTGGTGGACAGTGCCGGTCAGGGGTAAAATTTCTGAGATCCGGGGCACCGTTGTAAAGGCATCTGGAATGGGAAAGGCATTAATGAACGAAATGGTAAAAGTGGGGGAACTTGGCCTTATAGGTGAAGTGGTGAGGCTGGAGGGTGACAGTGCGTACATACAGGTTTATGAATTTACTACTGCCCTGATGCCCGGCGAACCTGTTGTTGGGCTCGGATCGCCTCTTTCAGTAATGCTTGGCCCAGGCATGATGGGGAACATATATGATGGGCTGCAGAGACCTCTAAGCTTTATTAAAGGGCACACGATCACCAGGGGTTACTCTGCAGACCCAATTGACACCGGGAAAAAGTGGAAATTTATACCGTCAGCAAAAAAAGGTGATATGGTTAACGAAGGGGCAAAAGTCGGTTATGTGGACGAGACTGATCTTATAAGGCACTACATTATAATTCCTCCGGGCATCAGCGGCCAGATTGCAGACGTTGAGCCGGAAGGCGAATATTCGGTAAATGATGTCATCATAGAAATAAAGGAGGGGGACAAAAAGCACAGTGTTTCTATGGTGCAAAAATGGCCGGTCAGGGTGCCCAGGCCGTTTTTAGGCAGAATAGCCAGTTCAGAGCCCCTGATAACCGGGCAGCGGGTTATAGATTCGCTTTTTCCGATTGCCAAGGGAGGGTCAGTGGCAGTCCCGGGCGGTTTTGGTACAGGTAAGTGCCTCCTTCCTGAAGAGCACGTTATTACTGACCTTGGGCCGGTTAGTCTGGCAGAACTGTGGTCAATGGGAAATAACGAATTCAGTTCAGAGGAAGGAAGCGTGAGGAGCCTAAAAGTTAACGTGACATCGCTTAAAAATGGCGCGCTTATACATTCAGAATCTGCGGCAGTTTTCCGGGACAGAAGCAGCTTAATGGTTAGGATAAGGACAAGCAATGGCAGGGAAATGGTTGTTACCCCGGTACACAGGCTGTGGAAGATAACCGAAAATGGAATGACAGAAACGCCAGCGGCTTGCCTCAGGGCTGGCGATGGATTGGTAGAACCTTCGGCAAAGTGGGAACTTGGGGAGCTTGAAGTTGATAAGATAGATAAAGTAGAGGTGGAATACGGCAAGTTTGACGTTTATGACCTTGTTGTTCCGAACGGGCAGAGCTTTGTAGGGGGAAGCACGAGGGCGGCAATTTATCACAATACAGTCCTTCTGCACCAGATTGCTTCATGGGCCAACTCGAAGGTTGTGGTGTATGTCGGATGTGGTGAAAGGGGCAATGAAATGGTCGACCTACTAAAAACTTTCCCCAAGCTGAGCGATCCTATTTCAGGGAAACCAATAATGGAAAAATCAGTAATGGTGGCAAACGTGAGCAACATGCCTGTGGCGGCAAGGGAAGCAAGCATCTACGTCGGCATAACGATGGCGGAATATTTCAGGGACCAGGGCTATGACGCGTTGCTCCTAGCTGATTCTACAAGCAGGTGGGCGGAAGCGCTGAGGGAGATCAGCGGAAGGCTTGAGGAGATACCTGCCGAAGAAGGCTATCCGGCATACCTTGCATCAAGAATAGCATCATTCTATGAAAGGGCAGGCGTATTCAGGACCCTGGGAGGGGATTCTGGAAGTGTATCGGTTGTTGGGGCGGTTTCCCCGCCAGGGGGCGATTTCACAGAGCCGGTCACAACCCATACCCTTAGGTACGTGAAGGCGTTCTGGCTGCTGGACCCAAATCTTGCATATTCAAGGCACTACCCGGCAGTCAACTGGGTATCTAGCTATTCGGCATACTCCGAGCAGCTTGAAAAGTGGTGGTCAGACAACGTTGCCCCTGATTTTTCAGAAATAAAAAGAAGGGTGCTTGACATCCTTTACAGGGAAGACGAGCTCAGGAATATAGTCAGGCTGCTTGGGCCGGAAGTGCTGCCGGAGGAGGAAAAGCTGGTGCTTGAGACAGCAGGCATGCTTAAGGATGGGTTCCTCAAGCAAAGCGCATACCATGAAGTTGACCGCTACACCGCACCGAAGGCGCAGTACCAGCTCATGAAACTCATAATAACGTTTTACCAGAAGGGCCGTGAAAAAATTCTTGCGGGTTCTACGGTTGAGCAGTTGAAATCCGGTGAGGCATATATGCAGATTTTAAGGGCCAGGTATAACCTTCGCAGTGATGAAATATATGAGGAGTTGATGAAAAAGGTGATGTCAATATGAGTGGTTCAATATCGTACAGCAGCGTGCTAGGCATAAGGGGTTCGATAATGATCATAAGGACTGACGGAAAGCTGGGCTATGAGGAGCTAGTGGAAATTGAACTGAACAATGGCGAAAAACGCCTTGGCAGATCCCTGCAAGCAAGCCAGGACACGGCAGTGGTAGAGGTTTTTGAAGGAACGCAGGGGATATCTAGCACAAACTCCAAGATCAGGTTTCTGGGCAGGCCGCTTGAGCTTCCTGTATCCAACGAGCTTCTCGGAAGGATATTTGACGGCTTGGGCAGGCCGCTTGACAGCATGCCTGCGCCGGTGGGTGTTGAAGAGTTGGACATCAATGGCATGACCCTCAATCCCTACAAAAGGGAGTACCCTGATGAATTTATACAGACAGGAGTTTCGGTTATGGACGGCATGCTGAGCCTCATAAGGGGCCAGAAGCTGCCAATATTCTCTGGTTCTGGCCTTCCCCATGATATGCTGGCATCTCAGATAGCTAGGCAGTCAACCATAGCTACCGGCGAGGAATTTGCCGTGGTTTTCGGCGCAATAGGGGTTCCAGCAGACACAGCCATGTTTTTCAGGAAGGAGCTTGAAGAATCTGGCGCGCTCAAGAGGAGCGTGATGTTTCTCAACCTTGCTGAGGATCCAGCGATGGAAAGGATTGTAACGCCAAGGATTGCCCTCACCGCAGCTGAATACCTGGCGTTTGAACAGGGCCTGCATGTGCTCACAATTCTTACCGACATGACAAACTATGGGGAGGCGCTTAGGGAAATAAGCATACTGAGGGAAGAGGTGCCAAGCAGGAGAGGGTACCCCGGATACCTTTATACGGACCTGGCAACAATCTTTGAGAGGTCAGGTAAGGTTACAGGCAAAAAGGGTAGCCTTACCCAGCTGCCGATACTTTCAATGCCAGGTGACGACATAACCCATCCTATACCAGACCTTACAGCTTATATCACGGAAGGGCAGGTTGTGCTTGACAAAGACCTCTATCACAGGGGAATCTATCCACCTGTAAATGTGCTGATGAGCCTGAGCAGGCTTATGAAGGATGGTGTGGGTGAGGGTAAAACAAGGGCCGACCACAAGGAACTGAGCGACCAGCTTTACAATTCATATTCAAAGGCAATTGAGGTCAGGTCGCTGGTAGAGATCGTTGGCAGGGAAGGCGTCCCGGCTTCGTCAGTGAAATACCTTGACTTTGCAGACAAATTTGAGAAAAAATACATGAACCAGGGTCACTATGAGAACAGGGACATAGAAACCACTCTAAATCTGGCGTGGGAGGTAATTTCTGCACTGCCCGACAGCGAGCTTACGAACATAAGTGACAAAAGCAGGGAGGTTTATTCAAATGTCATTCAAAAACATAGTGTCTAAATCTGAGCTTATCCATGAAAAAAAGGAGTTGCAGGCAACGGAGGTAGTGGATAAAATACTTTCCACGAAAAAGGACGTACTTATACAGAGGCTCTCTGAAAAGACCGATGAGGCAGCGGAATCAGTTTCCCGGTATCTTGCCTCACTTTCAGAAGCCTATAAAGCATTCCAAAGGCTTTACCTGGATCTAGGGGAGGACGAACTCACATTGCTTTCCAGTGTGCAGGAAGGAAAACTTGAAATAAGCGCAGGCAGCGACAGATTCATGGATGTAAACTACACTGTAATAACGGGGCACCAGAGCAACTGGACTGTTCCATACACCGGCAGCATATTGGAGTTTTTCATCAGGGGTGAGGAGCTGATGGGCAATCTGGCGGAAGCTGCGTGGACCAGGAACCTTGTGCTCAAGATTATTAAGGACCTCAAGGACACTGATAGATTAATGAACGCCATAGAGAGAATAGCTGTGCCAGAGCATCAAGAAAGGATATCCTATATTTCCTTTGTGCTTGAGGAAAGGGAACGGGAAGAGCTGACAAGGATCAAGAAGGTAAGGGAAAAGCTGGTGAAGGGCCCTGTCTGAATTTGACGATGCAGAAAACAAACTGAGGGAAAAGGCAGAAGAATTGAAGAAAATGACAGATGCTGAATACCTAGAAATAAAGGAAAGGAACCTAAAAAAGCTTAAATTGCAGGAGGAGAAGAGTAAAGCATGATGATGATGTTATTAGTGTTAATGCTTCAATCTCTTACAGACAAGGGATTTGGAACCCTTGGCGCCGGAATAGCTTTTGGACTGGCAGCACTCGGGGCCGGCATTGCAATATCAGGCGCAGGGGCGGCAGCTGTGGCAGCTGTTGGCGAGCACCCTGATAAGCCAGAAATAAGGACATTTGCTCTTATCATGGTCGCACTCGGGGAAGCCGTCGCAATATACGGCATTGTTATGGCAATATTGATAATGAGCAGCAGCTAGGTTTCATGAATCAGGATTGACCTGAATTTCTTTGAATTTCTTCATTGAGCTTATTTTTTAAATCGCTGTAGATTTTTTCGTGCATTTCGTTGTACCATTCCTCAGTTCTGTTTATGATTCTCATCTTCTCCAGCATCTTCAGGCTCCTATTCAGGTGCACAAGTGGATCCACTATATTCCATGCAGTTCCGTCGAACAGCTTTACCTGCCTGTCGGACCAGTCACCAGGCTGGTCCATTCCGGGGTAATAATCATCCAGCATCGACCTGAGAACCGGCATTGGCACTGCCGAAGCCATTTTCACTTTAATACCTCTGTTGCTGTAAGCTTGGTCGTCAATACCATAAAGGGGCATGTCGTAGCCGTTTTCAGCAAGCGGCGTAATGTTTTCAATTGCAATGGTAACGGTTTTGACATTTTTGCTGTGCAGATAACTTTTTATCCTGTCTATTGCCGGCCTTGAAATAAAACCATATAGCACTACAGCTTCCACCTGACAGCCCTTGCATTTCTTGAAAAAATGGTCCAGCACCTTCAGCGATGTGAAACCCGTTGCTTCGGTATCCGGCTTGAGCAGATAGAATTTCTCGCCTTCGGGAACCGCGGCAGGCTCGTCGTATGTTATTTCGAGGTCATCAGTTGTATGAGACCTGTATGACGTGTAGGAGTAAACAGGTCTGGTCCATATTTCGCTGAATCCCTTCCCGGTTTCATGCAGTGCATCCCTGATCCTGTAACCAAGCGATGCCCTGAGCACGTGCTGCAGCACAACCTTTCCATCAAGCAGCCCCAATTCTTTCATGAATTTTGCAGCATAGCGTGCCATAGCTAGATTTAAGCTTTCGAATGTTGTTCCGCAAACTGAGGGGTCTGATGCTACTTTGCGACCTTCCTCCGAATCAATCACATATTCATCATTGCTGTGCCTGTAAACCATTGAATTGCCATAGCTGCCAATTTCGTCGAATCCGGTGTCAAAATTAAATGAAGAAAGGATGTCAGCCATAAATAATCACCATCATATCAAAAGTTCTTGGCATAATTAGATTATTCTGCGCCGCCTTTAAACTTTGCTTGCCGTTAAACGGCGATGCCGGTATAGCTGCACTTCTGCATTTATTATCAGAACGTGAAACAAAAACTGTAAAGTGACTACGCCAATATCATGGCACCGCCTGTTAAACTGACAAAACCGTTGAGGCCGACTTTAGCGCGGCAATGATATGGGATTTTTTTGAAACAGCTGCAAAATAAATTGGGGGCAAGGAATATTTTGTGAAAATAAATCTCAGTAAGTGGATGTGAAAACAATCGCAAGATTTTAGAAAATAATGCAAGACATTTATGCAATTTTTATAAAAATATTACAACATGAATTCAAAAAAACATAATAATACCCTACACATAACCATGAGTGGCAATGTCCACTGATAAAAATGATGGTGGAAATTTTACTGTATCAAGACGGGATTTCCTTAAAATAGCGGGGGCTGCAGCGGTAGCTGCGGGTGCAGCGTATGCCGTTGCTGCATCGGAAGGCAAATTCAAATTTACCATTTTTTCCACACAGGTTAATGATGAGCAACTTCAACCGGGTTATACGTATTCTTATGTTCCAACTATGTGTGGTATATGCTCCTCTGTATGTGATGCGCTGGTAAATATAGAGCAGAAGGGTGGCTATGTGAGGGCAACCGAGATTGATGGCAACCCTCTATCAACATTAAATTACGGAAAACTTTGTGCAAGGGGAAGAAGCGGCACGATGATAACTTACAACAAGGACAGGATAAAGACGCCTCTTATAAGGACGGGCCCAAAGGGAACGTGGGCTTTTAAGGAGGCAACATGGGACGAAGCCATCAGTTACATAAAGCAGAAGATGCAGGAGTTAAATGTTCAGCCATGGGAAATGGTGCTGGGTGGTGGGGCCATCCCATGCGCAAACTACAGGCCAGAATTTATACCTTTTACATTTGGCTCGCAGATACCAAACATAGCTGGAAGCCCAATGCAGCCATGCCTTTTTGGGGAACAGCTGGGCGTAAATCTTACAATTGGGACTTTTGACGCGCACGGCCTTGACCTTGTAGATGATTTTGAATATTCGCCAGTTATAGTTATATGGGGTAACAATGGCAACCCCGCAGGCGTATTTGTCAATAAGGGGTCAAGGCTTGGCAAGGGCCTTGCAAATGATGCATACCTGATAGTCATAGACCCCCGTGCAAGTGAATCAGCATCAAAGGCAGACATGTGGCTTCCGGTAAAGCCGGGGAGCGACTTGGCAATTGCCATGGGGCTTATAAATTACATTATAAAAAATGCTTACTACAATGATGAATTTGTAAGGTATTACACCAACTCATCATTCTTGGCATATGAGGAAAATGGAATGATAATTCCATACACATCAGAATATGACGATGGCACGGTAAAGTCATTCAAGGTTTACGATGAAATATCTGGGCAGATTGTTGATGTTCCACCGTACACCAATACAAATGCCTATTCTGTAGACGGTGATAGGATAAGGCCAGCGTTAAATGTATCCGGCCTGCAAACAGCCGATGGCAAGAACCTGAACACAATGTTCGGTTTTCTTGCAGGTCGCGTTTCGGGCTTTAACATCGATTATGTCACAGGAATCGCAGGCATAAGCAGTTCGTTGCTTGAACAATTTTACAACAAAGTTTCCACGGTTAATCCTGTGGAAATTGCATCAGGGTTGAAGGGAGCGCAGGGAAGTTATTCCACCCAGTGGAGGAGGGCAATAGGAATCATAATGGCACTGAAGGGTAGCATTGATGTTAGGGGTGGCTGGGTTTACAGTGGTGCGTGGAGGGATTCGGCATATAAGCTGTACCAGGCTTATAATTCAGTTATAAATTCAGGCGCAGCAAAGCCAGGGATATTGATACAGCGGCCGGAAGTGCTTTCTGCAGTGCCGGTCCTCAACTTGCCCGGCCAGATGATGCTGTACGTGGCAATTGTAATGGCTTTCAATAATCCAGATTTCTGGCAGCATCGCCATCCTGCAGTTGTTTCAGCTTACAATTCAACCCTTACTTCGCAAGGGTTAAAACCCGCGGCAATATATTCCCTTTTCCCGGATACAGGTATTTATGAAGCAGTAAATAACAAAGTTCAGTGGAACAACCAGCCATATAATATAAAGATGGTGATGACATGCTGCGTTAATCCGGCTAAAGATATGCAGGAATCTGAATGGAAGCACGTGCTGGATAACACATTTGTGGTTATGATCGATTTGCTTCCAACTGATACCGCGCTCTACGCAGATGTTATACTTCCTGATGCATCTTACATTGAAAGGGATGAACCTATCACGGATCGTGGAGCTACCACTGATTCAGGCTACAGAAAAAGGTGGCAGGCTGTCCCGCGCGTTTACCCGTATTCCATACCTGAACTTGACCTTTTTGTGTTACTTTCATATGAGCTTGGCTTCTTTGATCAGTATGTTACGGCTATGGCCAATGCCTTGGGCCTGCCTGCAGATCAGCTTGTCAGTGCAATGAAGAAGGAAATGCAGCCGTTTTTAAGTCAGCTCAACTCAACCGGGGCATATCCGGTTTGGGGTGAATTTGTAGGAAAGGCATTTAATGACGTTCAAAGCCGCACCATAGCTTCTAAACTGAACATAACCCCCGAACAGGTCATGAATCAGCTTAAAAGTCAGGGTGTAATAACTGTAAATACCTGGGATAATTATGTAGCAAACAATATGAGAGTGCCCTGGGATATACCGGCAGGCCTTCCTACAGGGAGAATAGAAGTTTTTTCAAGCATACTTTACTATTATGCGGTTAAGAATTTCGGTTATGATATAACATGGGACCCTCTGCTGCAGTATGTGCCACCGGATTGGAATGCCGGTTATGCTGCTAGCCCTGGGATATACCAGCCTGCAACTCCCCCCTATAATGACCCCGCATTTGAACCGAGCCCCCCTGAGTTCTTCTATATTGAGTACAAGGTTCCTCAGATAGCTTATATTTACACAGCTGATATACCGGTGCTTTATGCGCTAACATCAAACAGCTATCATAAAAATGTATTACAGTACATATGGATGAACAGCAAGGTTGCACAGGGGATGGGGTTAAATGAAGGAGACTGGATAGTTCTCACAAGCAAGCTAACCAACGCGCAAATAGCGGCCAGAGTCCACCTGACGGAGCTGATAAGGCCAGATACAGTAGGCGTGCCAATGGCATGGGGCCAATCCAACCCGGCACAGACTTATTCTATAGGGTCTCTGGGAAGTTTCGGAAATAAAGCGGTAACAAATATGTGGACCAAGAGTTACGACCCGTTGACAGGCCATAGGATGTCTGAGCAATATACAGTCGTTGTAAGAAAGGCAACACCTTCTGAAATAAGCGCTTTTACTGCGGCTGCGGAATCGGCCACCAAGCTTCCTTCCCAGCAGGATATAGAACCCAGCTATACTAATTCCACAGGTGAGGAGGCATAGGTAAATTGAGCAACCAGCAGAACCCATATCAAAATTTTGGAAACACGGGCAAGTGCGATCACTGGGCCATGGTGATAAAGGTCGATCAGTGCTTTGGGTGTGATGCGTGCGTTGCAGCCTGCACTCTTGAGAACGAAACACCATTCTGGGAAGAATTATGGAGGACACATGTGGAAGATATGGAAATTGGGAGTTACCCGGAAAGCCAAAGAATGTTCGTTCCCAGGTTATGCATGCAGTGCGAGAACCCGCCGTGCTATTACGTGTGCCCGACAGGTGCTACCCAGATAGTGGAGGGGGGCATAGTTGTTGTTGATGAATACAAATGCATGGGCTGCCTTTACTGTGTTGAAGCATGCCCGTATGGGGCCAGGTACTTTTATTCATATAATGATATAAAAAAATCCAAGGAATATTACGGGGAAAACATGATACACACAGTTCCACATGTCGACAAATGCACTTTCTGTTATGGCACAACCCCCGATAACACAAATACTCCGGCTTGCGTCAGGACCTGTGTCGGAGAAGCCAGGGTTTTTGGATGCCTTGACGATCCAACAAGCGAAGTCAGCATTCTGGTCAATACGGGCCAGGCCATAGTGCTCAATCCGCAGCTGAACGTTCAGCCAAAGGTGTTTTATGTAATGAACAAGCAATCCGGGCAGTATGTGGAGGAGGGAGTCAGCAATGAATAAGAAGCTTCTGGTTTGGTCAGTTCTGTTCATGATCATTGGGGCAGCTCTGATGCTTTATGGAACACGGTTTACAGTGCCAAACACCGAACCAATTCCATGGGGGCTTTTAGTAATGGGATACATGCTTTTCGGGGTTATAGGAACAGGAATAAGTTCCTACAATTCACTGTACCAGCTGTTCAACAGGGGACACTCTGACAAAAATCCACTTGGGAACATAAAGCTCAGAATGGAATGGCTGGCGCTAGCTGTGCTTATTCCAGGCTGGATAATGGTGTTTGCATCTGTTTACAAGCCCCTGACAACAATTTACCTGTACATTAGCTTTAATGCAACATCAAGGATTGCATGGAACGGCGTGCTCTATACTCTTGTGGGGCTGGGGATAATTCTGGAGATTCTGTCTTTGATTGGTGAGAAGGTCCCCCAAAAAAATGCCAGCACGGCCATTATGTCAAAAACCCCAACGCAGATTTCATATGACGTAGTATGGGGTATCATAAGGTTCCTGCTCAGCATAGATACATATATATTGGGCTTTACGATTCTGGTGGAACTCATACTTGATGCAAACCTCGGCTCTGTATTTGGCTACCTTTCAACATGGGTAATGGATTTCGGTCCTTTTACGGCAATTCTGTTTGTGGCCCTATCATTTTATGGGGGGATAGCCATGATTTCAATAGTCAACACAATTTACGTTCACTTTAACGGGAAATCCAGCAGTGGACAAGAGGAAAGCATGCTATTGAAAACTCTGTCAAGGGATGGCCTGTTGTCAGTTCTGGCTGTGGGCTTCTTTGAAATGTGGTGGATTTGGATTTTCTCAACCAATCAGGAAACATGGCCATGGACATCACTTATAATGGGCGGTGGATTTTCTTCAGTATTCTGGGGTGGTGTTATAATTATAGGCATAGTGCTTTCATCAGCGCTTTACTATTTTGCATACAGGAAGAAAAATTGGACAGTACTGATGGCAGCAGGGATACTGGCAATAATCGGCATGTTCAGTATAATATTTATAAGCGATATAATTCCGCAGGCAATCACATGGTACTATAGCAACAGCTTTGTTTCTCCATCAGCATCAACATGGATCTTCGAGTTAAGGAGTCAATTTAATTTAGCAAGCCCGTGGACACTTTTGCCACTTGTTGTGGACAAGTACAACGCACTCTGGTTTGCTGGTTCAGCGCTTTTTATGGTGGGGTTCCTGCCTCTTGGAATAATGCTACTCCCGCTCGAAGAACGTGAAAAGATTGGCCACCTGTGGATATTCAAGTGAAAATTAATTGGAATCAATATTTAAAACGCCGTTTGTAAAAATCAAGGTAGGAATATTAAGGCATTCATGCGAACACAATCCCTCATCTGGGATAAGGACCTGCGACCCTTCAGAACTGGCCAATTTTGTAAATGACCTCCACTCCAGGGCCATTGTTATAGTGGGCATTTACGATGAATATCATCGAAAGCTTTACAGGGAAGCGGCACTCAAGGCGGGAATCAACCCGCTGCTAATGAGGGTAGTTGATTACAGGTGGGGAGAGCAAGCAATAGCACAGAATGTGGCCATACTGGAGCACAACTGGATTGCAGATATGGCAATTGAAGAAGAAGTTGCGCTTCCAGTAAGCAGGAGGGAACTCATTAAGGGGTCAGTAAAAGTTGGAAGGGACAGGGTTGACAAGCCCGTATACGTTTCTGATAACTGCAGGTCATTGTACAGGGCATGCACGCTGTGCCAAGACTCATGCCCCTATGGTGCAATAAGCATTGACAGAAAAGCCGGAGTAAATATAGATTATAACAAATGCAATGCGTGCGGCCTGTGTGTCAGCTCTTGCCCTATGAGTGCGGTTCAGTTCCCCTCAGTGTCGCAGCAATCAATTTATGATCTGGCACGGATTAAAGGGAAGAAGGTAATTTCATGCTATAAGGACAGTGAAAACTCAATAAAATTACCCTGCATCGCATCGCTTTCAGCTGAAGATTTGCTGGTACTCAGAGCCTCCGGGGAAGTGGTCCTTAAGTGTCCCGGTTGCGAACTTGAAAAGAACCTGGATACCATAAGGAACACGGTAAATGTGATAAATTCCCTGATAGGTGGTGTAAGCATTGATATACGCAATAATCATGAGGCACCTGCACCGGTTAGCGAATTTACGCTTAACACATTAAACTTAACGCGCCATGCAGAGGTCAGGGAAAGGGTTACTGATAAGCGCGTTGGGAGCTTGTTGCTTTACGACATATCCGTGGACAGCAATTGCACCATGTGTGAAAGCTGCGCCAAATGGTGCCCCACTTCAGCTTTAAAGGTGGAATACGATGCTGAAAAATCGGCATTGACGTTTGATCCAGCTTCATGCATAGGCTGCAAGATATGTGTCAATGTGTGCCCTGCCCCTGGCGTAAGTGGGGAAAAGGCAATATCGGCAAAAAAGGGGCAATCTAACAAGAAAGTACTTGTAGAGGATTATATGGTTAAATGCAGGGTTTGCGGGGCTCCAGTGGGCTCAAGGAAGTCACTTGATCATGTAAAGGAACTTATGGAAAGTAAGGGAATGCAGGTTGACGATGACTGGCTTGAGTTGTGCCAGAAGCACAGGTCAGAGTACGCATTTAAAAAGATGCTGGGAATGAATGCCCAGTTCAGACCCAGGGGTGCTTCAAATGGTGACTGACTACAGGTCTGTTTCTGCTGACTACAGGCTGTTTTCCTATATTCTGCTAGGTCCAAGGTATTCCTCGGATGTTAAAGTGCTTGTAGCCGATATGGCGGAAAGGCCATATTATTCCGAAATTTCAGAATTGCTTGGCATTCTTGAACATAACAATGAAGAAAAGCTGCTTACAGAGTACACTTCATGCATGGTAAATGATTACAGGGAACTAAAGTGCCCGCCATATGAATCGTGGTACACGGAGAGAACAATTTACGGCAGGGTTACAGGGAAGCTCATGTCAATTTACTCAAAATACGGCGTATACCCGCAGAAGGAGCTTCCGGACCATGTTTCAACCGAAATGGAGTTTGTTTCATTCCTCTACTTTGTTTCTCAGGATGATGAGGCAAACGATTTTGTCAGCAATCATATCATAAGCTGGGTGCCCAGGCTGGCCGAGGATATAACGGCTAATGCAAGAGGTGATTACACCACGCTCATTGGCAGGTCCCTTTCAAAGTTCATGCAGAGTGAAAGGGAAAGAATTAAAATGAGATCAGAACCATAAATTTTTCATAAAAATGAATTTTTATTAAATTTGTCCAGAAATACCAAAAGATTCTTAAATCATCATTAATCATGCAAATGTAGAGGTGTGTTAATTGTCAAAACAGGGTGTTGACCAGGCTCAGATGGCTCTGCCGATAATGAGGATAACTCTTGGCTGGCTGTATTTTTCAGCGATGCTGAGGAGGGTTGTCAACGTGCCTGCAAAAATGAACCCATCTTCCAGCCTTTATGTAGGCGGAAAGCTGATAACTTTTATACCTCACGCCTGGCTTATAAGTGGAATATTAGAGTATACTATACTACATCCAGCTTTTTTGTTTGATTTTCTTGTTCTCTGGACAGTACTGGAAGGGGTTTTTGGATTATTTATGATGCTGGGTTTCATGAGTAGGCTTTCCGGCCTTATTATAGCGCTTCTTGCATGGGGTATAGGGCTTGGAGCAGGCTGGATAGGAACAACATGTCTGGATGAATGGCAAATTGCCGCTGTAGAAGGCGCTGCGGCGCTTGTATTTGTTTTTGCAGGAAGCAAATGGCTTTCATTTGATCAGCTGATTGCAAAAAAATACCCTCGTGGCCTAAAGATAGGCAGGTGGTACTTGCCGCTCTGGTGATAAAAAAATGAACAAATTTGTAGCTCTTCTTATAATTGGATTGGTTATAGCTACCGGGTTCACAATGGTAACTTATCAAGTGTTTTTTAGTGGGTTCACAGATCTGCACAATCTGTCCAAAACTCCGGCTTACGATTTAAATGGAACACAAGTTTTTACGAACGGCACAGTATTGATGCAAATAGCACGGGTGGATGGTCCTGACACCTATGGTGGATTCATCGTACTGGTTCAGCTTATTGGGCCAAACGGCAGTGTGATTTACCAGTGGAACGCACAGCAACTAGGGACCATACCTGCAAGCCATATACATAACCTGTACCCATTGCATCCGGTTAAGGCAGACAAATTTGCGCTGGTTGTACCGCTTGGGCAAAATGCAAGTGTTGAACTTCAGACGCCGTTCACACTAAAAAGAGGAACATATACTGTAAGGGCATACGACGTTGATGATCAGGATAGTGCATACGGGATTAACTTTCAGGCTACTGTAAAAGTAATCTCTTAAAGCCTGTAAATATATAAAAAGCATCAAGGGCTTTTTTCCTAAAGGTAACAAGGTCTATGTACTCCAAGATTCTGCGCTTTATTTCTGAATTCACAGGGTTCCTGTTAAATATGCTGTATATGTACTTGTAGTGTTGCGGATTTGCGCCAGCAAGCGCAGCAAGGTTTGCCTGTATATAATGCAGATAAAATCCATCAATAATTCTGAAGATCGCGTTGTCAGGCTTGCCCATTGCTATGACCCCAACTGTATTTCTAGAAACCCTTGCCATTTCTGAAACCACCGTGCTAATGTCGTCTGCAGCATGAAGCGCAAAGCTGCTCATGACTGTATCAAATGAGCCTTCTCGAAATGGAAGATGAGTAAAAGAAGCTATTACCCGGTTCTCAGATACGCTTGAAGACCTGACCATGTCTTCAGCATAATCTACCATTACAATTTCAGTTGCTGGGGAAACGCATCTTAAAATTTCAGAAAGCTCACCCTTTCCTGCGCCCACATCCAGCGCATTTCGTGGTATTTTAAGCGCCAAGAGCATTTTAACAAGCTCAAGTCTCCACCGATTGTCTTGGTAAAATGAAATTATGGAATTAGCCCTGTCATATGAGTCAGCTATTCCATTGTATACGGATTTCAGTTCCCTGTCTCCTGATGAAGACATGTCAGATCAGACCCTGCATTTGATTTGCCCACCTAAAATTTCACAGCACGGTTTCTGCCAATCTTTCAATCTCCTCAGGCATTTGTATCAATGGTACATCATTTATTTTATTTATTCCCTTTATTGTATAACTTACAATGCAGTCTGGATTTCCGTACTGCTCGTTAAAACTGAATATTTGACTTACGTCAGTAACGCACAGAACATGTTTTACATTATTAAGATGCAGCATTCTGCTTTTAAATCCTTCAACGAGGAGGTATTCTATATCTTTGCCGTTAAATTTATTCAGAAGATCTTCTGTCGGCATTATCCTTGTGCTGGTTTTCTCAATTGTTATTATTTCATTTTCGGTAACTGCAACTACGAACGATGCACCAGCCTTTATATGCTTCCACGTATCCTTTCCCTTGTAGTCAAAGGAAAAGCTGCCTGAATGGATGTGTTTCATTGTGCCCACTTTCTTCCCCATTTTTGTAAGTCTGTCAATCAGAAGCTCTATCGTCCTAGTTTTACCGGAACCGCTATCGCCAACAAAGTCAACAATCTTCATTTTTTGTTCACCATGCATGTAGAACCCATTTGAATCAAGCACAATGATGTTTACTGTTTCCCCTTTTTTTACTTATCGCAAAGCCACTGCTTGTCTCTTCCTGAAAGATAGGGTATATGTTTGCGGGCTTGTAATCGACAGAGATTCAGCAATTGACAAAAGGCTACGTGCCCGGGTACATTTCTTTAATGACCGTGGATGATGATACCACCACAGTTATGCTGGATAGTATTCCGCACGAGTCAATGAAACGAACAGTTTTAGCTGGGCGCAGTTCACCCGCTGCAACGTTATCAAGATGTGCTATAGCTAAGTAGATCCAGATAATCCTCCTTCGTATTTACATTTCGGAAAGTGTTCAGTTTAGAATCAATGTCAATAAACCTTTCCACATTTACTAACACAGGGTCTGGCAGGATTTTTACAATATCCCTTGCTGCCTTAACCAATGATACATTTACCGCCTTTATATCATCAGCCCTATAAACGGAGCACAGAGGTTCTAACCTGTCATCTTTAAAAACAGGTACAGCAGCTGAATGGCCCGCCGCTATGTTGGAAAGCCTGTTTATTACCGCCGGCTCTATCAGCGGCATGTCAGTTGCAACAGCCGCGAAATAGGCGTAACGCGAATTGGTTGCCGCTGTAATTATGCCGCCCACCGGGCTTGATGTATAAATGGAATCTTTGATAACCCTTGCACCGGCCGGCAGCGCTGATGCAAATACGTCAGGGGCCATAGTGCCCACTACTATAATTATATCATCGCTCAAAGTAGCAAATTTATCATATATTATGCGAACAAATGGCTCGTTACGTAACTTTAAAAATGCCTTTTCAGTCCCCATTCTAGAGCTTCTGCCACCCGCCAGTATCGCTATAGAAAGGTTAGCCATAAATTTGAGCTGATTAAGCTAATTCTTAAACTATTCCATGATTAAAAGTTGGTGAATTACCATTTAAATACAGCAAGAAAATTCTTCCCATTTTAGCTGGAAGTGTCCATTGATCTTTTAAAAAGTCAGGAGTTTAAGGTAAGCTGTAAATCCAAGCGCTGAGATACACATGCTTCAATTTTTAAATAAATATCATTTGCATCAAGGTCATGGTTTCCGTTAACCATGTTAACGTACGCCTTCAGGAATTATCATCTGTCTGATGCTTAAACTCTTTGGATATAACCCAATATCCCGTCCGCGAACGCTTCAGGGATTGCCTTTTTTATTGGCTATACGCTTTAGGCATACAGGCTCTATACACGGAAGAGCAGGAGAAAATCCTCAACAGCCAGCTTATGCAGGAAGCTCTATAGCATGCCATAAAAGGCTTGAGCACTGCTCTGACCTACGCCGAACAGCAGAATGCGCAGGTGGGCATGCCCGAATTGACTATGGAGACACCAACGGCGTGGCGCATTAGTCGTATTTCATTGAAATGAAAACAAGTTTGCGGATGAACCAAACTGGGGGACAGCGACTGGAAAGCTCACAGCTTTAGCGTGATAGGATGTAACATAGTATAATGAAATTTCAGGTTCACCCGTACCCCAAATTGTTTCATATGCCATTAGTTATGTTTAATAATCAGTAAATGGTCTGCAGCACTATGGGGTGAGAGTGTGATTGATTGGTAGCGCCACGGACATAATCATAATAATCATTGTGGCAGTGGTGCTCTTTGCTGGTTCCAGCAAGATTCCGGAAATCTTCAGGTCAATGGGAAAGGCAAAGGGGGAATTCAAGAAGGGAGAGATTGAGTCCGAAATGGAGCTCAAGAACATGGCCCAGACAACGCCGCAGCAAGCAAACGCAGGAAAGGAGGAGCAGCTGCAGAAACAGATTGCCGACCTTCAGAAGCAACTTGAAGAGCTTAAAAAGCAGGACAAGAAACCAGCGGATTAAAATTGCTCGGGAGCCTCTCTGATACGCTCATAATAATCGTTGTAGCTATACTCCTGCTTGGCGGAGAAAAGGACATATCGGGAACAGTCAGGAACATTGGAAAATACTGGAATGAGCTCCGCAGGTCTGAAAGCGATTTTAAGAATGAGATAACAAAAGAGCTGGATCAGGTGGACCTTGGCATCGATATGAATTCCACCTCAAGGCCATACAGGCAAACCAGCGACGCAAGGGTTATGGAACTGGAGAGGCAGGTCAGGGAGCTGCAGGAAGAACTGGAAAGGATGAAGAAACAAAATGGAACAAGCTCAGCTTAAAGAAGCGGAAAAGCCGCTTTTATCGCACATAAACGAACTGCTGCACAGGATGAGGACTGTGCTGATAGTGCTTGCAGTGGCATTTTTTGTGTTCTTTGCCTTTGGGATTACAACAGTGAAGGTTGCCGGCTACCTGGTTCCCATGCCTTACCCGAGCATATACCACAGCATCTCGGACAACGCGATAAAGCTGTTCATATACAGCGAGCTTCCCAGCGGGCTGAAGCTGATAAACATAAACCCGTTTGACCCTCTTTTTGCTTCGTTCTACGTTTCGTTCTACCTTTCCCTGTTCATAGCTGTCCCCGTTATAGTGAGGGAAATATGGGGGTTTGTGGCGCCTGGCCTGTACAGGCACGAAAGGAACCTTTTAAGGTACGTTATCGCTCCGGCGTTTGGGCTTTTTGTAGCCGGTTCCGCCTTTGCTTACTTTGTGATCATACCATTCATGATGAGGTTCATACTGCTCTACACTCAGGTATTGGGGGTGGAGCCCACGCTGAGCCTGAGGGCGTTCATAAACACGGTGATTTCCCTGATGATGGTTACCGGGATAGCATTTGAATATCCGCTGGTGATGAGCATGCTTACCTACCTGAAAGCTGTGGCGGCAAAGACATGGAAGAAGAGCTGGAAGTGGGGCATACTCGGGGCTTTTGTAATTGCCTGGATGATATCCCCCGGAACTACCGGGGGCGTGATAGAGACCATAATAGGGCTGATACTTACAGGCCTTTACTTTGTTGGTGTTGCCGCATCCTATACTATTGAAAAAAGGCGTTATAGAAAATAAAATGGCACATACAAAAGAAATTTATTAACTATAAATTTATCGCATATGTTAAATTTTTCAGCAAAATTTTAATAATAAATTCCAAAAAATGATTATAACCGAACAAATGTATTCAGTGATACATATAATTTGGTTAGCACTATAATAATTTAATGAAAATTGAAGGAAAAGAAGAGGTTATAGTGAAACCCGATGAATTCTGGGGTTTTCTTTCAACGCCTGAAAAAGTTGTCAAATGCGTTCCCGGCGTTCAGAGTTGGAAGATTGAGAATCAGATAATATACGCTAAAATTAAGGTTGGCATCGGCTTCATAAAAGGCACATTTGATACCACAACTAGAATACTCAAGAATGATACAGAACATAAGGTTGCAGAGCTTGAAATATCTGGCACGGGAGGTATGGGGAATTTTTCGGCCACCGTTAATATACTGCTTTCGCCAGCAAGCGGCAACAAATACCTTGTCAGTTATTCCTCAGAAGCAAAGGTGTCTGGAACAATGGGAACCCTTGCTGCCCCAATAGTCAATGGCGCAATAAAAAATGTTGTAAGGGACTTTCTCAGGTGCGCAGAGAATGGAGGGAAAGGTCTTGGATGAACACTATATAGGAAAAAAGGTACCGCAGCTTGATTCTTGGCGCAAGGTTACCGGTACTCTTACTTACTCCAGCGATGTTTCTGTACCCGGAATGCTTTATGCGAAGCTTGTAACAAGCAAGCTGCCTCACGCAAAGATAAAGGGCATTGATGTTTCCGAGGCCATGAAGGTAAAGGGAGTTGTTACAGTTGCAACGGGCAGGGACTTCCCCTACAGGCTTGGCCTCTACCTTTCCGACAGGGACGTGCTCGCTGTGGACAAGGTCAGGTGGGTTGGCCACCCCGTTGCCGCAGTGGTTGCAGATTCGCTTGAGGCAGCAGAAGAGGCTGCCGAGAAGGTGAGCATAGAGTATGAGCAGCTGGAGCCGGTCCTGACAGTGGAGAGGGCAATGGAGAAGGATTCACCATTGATACACGAAAAGCTCGGGGAGTACAGGGTGTTCCCCGGGTTCAAGCCCATCCCGGGAACGAACATAGCTAACGTGTTTGAACTAAAGCACGGCAATGCTGAGGATGTGCTGAAGGAGGCCTATATTGTAATAGAGGACACGTTCATGCTGCCGCAGATAAGCCATGCGGCACTTGAAACGCAGAACGTTCTTGCGTGGTGGAGGTTTGACGACTATATTGAGCTGTGGACAAGCATCCAGTCGCCATTCTCCACGAGGTTCCTTGCTGCTGATGCCCTCAGGGTACCACTGAGCAGGATGATCATTCATGCCCCACCGGCAGGAGGCGGGTTCGGTCTGAAGGCAGGGCTGGGGTGGGAGCCCCTCGTTGCCCTGCTGTCCAGGAAGG